>CAYZJK010000006.1:0-27222 GCA_964479125.1 uncultured Candidatus Saccharibacteria bacterium | reverse complement strand
CTGAATTGAAGGGACTAAGTCGAACTAGCCGATGAACACCATTCTCACTTTGCAGTCGACCATAAGCGTAGGGCCCCTCCACCTCGAAGACAACTGTCTTTACGCCAGCCTCCTCGCCAGCTGATCGCTCTAAAATAGATGTATCATACTCACTACGTTCAGCCCACCTTAAATACATGCGCTCAAGCATCTCTGTAAAGTCCTGCGCATCAGTACCGCCAGTACCAGCCGTAATCCTTACTACAGCAGCATAGTTGTCATACCCCCCTGAGAATAACAGTGTTCGCCTAAGTGATTTATAGGTCTCCTCCATAGCTTTAATCTGACCATCGAATTCATCGTATAAGTCATCACTCAACTCGAGCATATCAACCAGGTCTTCAACTTGAGCCGACAAGGTAATCCATGGGTCTACCGTAGCCTTTAATTGCGCCAGCCGCTTATTAACACTAGTCGCCTTAGCTGGGTCGTTCCAAAGTTCAGGTTGCGCTGACTGCTCTTCAAGCTCATCAATATCTTGTTGGATGCGATTAATGTCTAGTATCTCACTAGCGTCTATGCAAGCGTCGCGAAGTGTATATAATCTATCTCTGAGCTGATTCACTACGCCTCCCCTCTTAGATTTTCTACAGCTGCGATAAACTGCTCACCGCGGTCCTGGTAATTCTTAAACTGTCCAAAACTTGCACAAGCAGGGCTTAGCAAGACGACATCGCCAGGCTCAGCTTGCTCCCTAGCTAGACCTACAATCTGTTGCATGTCAGCTTGTTCAGAGAGATTAGATATTCTGTCGTCTGGGTATCCAGCCACACTTAAAGACTCCTCAATGCGCTGAGCTTCGGATCCAATCAGGATAACTCTCTTCACCCCTACCTCTACTAGTACGCTAGCTAACTCACTAAAGTCCGCACCCTTTGGCGATCCGCCGAGAATCATAATCTTTGGCTCTGAAAACGCCCTAGCGGCCGCTATAGCGCTTCCAGGTGTAGTCGCAATACTGTCGTCGAAGTACTTAACTCCGTCAACCTCTGCCACTAGCTTGAGGCGATGATTAAGCCCCTTAAACGCCTCTAGTCCGGTAGCTATCGATGCGGCGCTTACACCAAACTGAAGAGCAGCTGTAATTGCAGCATTAGCATTGTCGACATTATGCACACCAGGCAGCTGAAGCTTGTCGACAGAGCAAATAACTTTACCCTGCTTTTCACCATAGCCATATAGGAAATTACCATTCTCGGCATACGAAAAAGGAATCTGAGTAGACTGCCCCCTATCTCCATACCTAACAACTCCAGCGCTACCTACTTGTCTTTGCTCAGCAATTTTGAGACTGAACTGATTGGTTGGATGAACTATAGTAACGTCAGACTCAGACTGATACCTTACTATATTAGCCTTAGCTTGGATGTAGTCCTCAAAGTCAGCATGCACATCTAGGTGGTCTGGCTCAATATGAAGCACGACTGCAACCTGAGGACTACGCTCAATATCCCACAACTGAAAACTACTCATCTCGTAAACAACTACGTCATCAGCAGCAATATCACTGAGGCTATCAAGAGCTGGCACGCCGATGTTACCAACCAGATGCGCCTTCCTACCGTCAGCTTTGAGAATCGAATGAATCAAGCTTGAAGTAGTACCCTTCCCCTTACTTCCAGTCACTCCAATAATAGGCGCTGGGCATTTCGCGAAAAACTCATTGGTTGCCGACCAGACTTTATTAGCCGAACCTAGCTTGGCTGGATTAAGACCTGCGGTACGGACAACAAAATCATATTCACCCAGGCTCTGGTATACACTCTCCCCTAAAACCACCCTAGCTTCAGACGGCGTGTTTGATACATGCTCATTTTCATCGAGTATATCCACTTCGTAGCCAAGGTTAGTCCAATAGGAATAATTAGACCTTCCCTCTATGCCATAACCAGCTACTGCGATTCGCATGCATCCTCTCCTTCTTAGTTACATTTTTGCAGGGAAAAGCGTACTTAGCCTGTCGTGTAGATTAACAACTTCCTGCTTCTCGCCTGAGCTCACCGCCGCCAACACCCAAGTGTCTGCCTCAATGAACTTACGGGCAGTATTAATAGCAGTTTTAAGGTCCACTTGATTTATAGTCTGCGGAACCCTATCGTAGTCTTTTACAACTCCGTCGTTAAAGTACTTACCAGTGTAAAATCCACTGATTTGACCAACTGTCTGAGCTCCCATCTGATACCTACCAAGTGCGTAAGACTTAGCGGCATCGAGCTCTAAGATATTAATCTCATCATTAAGCACCGCTCTAATTTGAGAAGTGGTGATGTCAAACAACTCATCAATAGTTTCATTGTTCGCTTGACCGCCGAAATCCCAGCTACTATCGTAAAATCCAACTCCAGTATCGCTAAACATACCGTAAGCTAGCCCACGCTTTCTAGCAGCTCCAAAAATCCTGGAGTGCATAGTGCCAGTAAGGATATGGTTTAGACATGACATAGCGTCGTTCTCTTCTTCACTCAATACCTCGGGTAGCACAAGAGACCAGGCAAAGGTGACATTGGAAGCCTCCTTACGCTTGATTAAAACAGGTCCGCCAGAATGCATATCGTCCTCTGGCACTTCAAACCGCTCACCCCTAGGTAGCGACCAACTCTCAAGCTGTCGCTTAATTTCCGCCTTACGACCCATTAGCTTACCAGCAATCACAAAGCGCATATTGTCGCTGGTATGAGTACGCTTATGGTGTTCCCTGACGTCATCAATTGAGATATTAGCGATAGTCTTAAGTCTCTGGTTGAAGGTGTAAACATCATCACCCAGAGCCTGCTGTACTCGCGGCCAGAGTAAACGAGCGTGATTGTTTAGATAGCCAGTCAGCTCACTCTTAACGTTCCCCTTCTCGGCTTCTAGCTCACCCTCTGTAAAGACTGGGGTACAGATAGACAGTCGCTGCAAATCTAAGATCCTCTCCCACTCAAAGTCTGCACAGTGAGCCAGGTAAACCATACTTAGATCACTGGTGAAAGCATTATGATACGCACCGTTCTTCGTGAAGTCGGCCTCAAAGTCGTGTTCTGTTTTATATTTCTCATTCGCCCCAAAAGCCATATGCTCCATCACGTGAGCGGTTTCATAAATATCCTTATTTTTTACGTAACGATTACCGGCTCGGAACTGGAACTCGAAGCTCATTACGGTAGCACCCGGCACATCTATTAGAAGTCCGCGTGAACCATTTTTGAGGCGCACCTCCTCCACTGTATGTTTCATACTACTCTACTAAACTCTCAACTCTCGAATTCTTATTTTCTGTTCTTCTTACGATTTTGGCGCTGTGCCTTCTTCTTTTTACGAGCATCGTTTTTAGCTCGGTTAATCTCACTAGCAGTCTTCTTCTTTTGAACCTTAGAGTCGAAATCATCGTCTCCTCGGTGCTTAGTGTTATCAACTTCGTTAACACCACGCTCGACAGAAGTTTCAGCAAGCTTAGTTAGCGCTGTCTGGTACTCATCATCACTATTCTGAGGAGTTACATCACGCTTCCTAATAGACATCACCACGCGCAACACTTCGTTTCGAAGCATCTCCTGAAGACTTTCGAATAACTTCTGAGATTCAACGCGGTACTCAACTAGCGGATCTCGCTGACCAACACTTCGCCACTTAATACCCTCTCTTAGGTGCTGCATGTTTTCTAGATGTTGCATCCATAGCTGATCTAGAACTTCCATGTAAACTTCACGCTCAATCTTACGTAGGGTCTCAGGAGTAATCTTCTCTTCCTGTTCAGCGTAAAGTTCCTTAACCGCTTCTAAGGCCTTATCGGCTCGCTTGCGATCATTCTTCTCTACACCAAATTCCTTAACCTTATTTTCATCAACTGGGAAGATAGCTCGGAACTCTTCGACAAATTTAGGATTGTTCTTAATTGGAACCACCGTTAGCTGCTTAACAGCTGCTTCAGCCAGTCGAACAATCTCTGGCTTAATGTCGTCACCCTCTAGAATTTTTCGTCGAACAGTATATACCACTCGTCGGTGTCGGTTAATGACGTTGTCGTACTGAACAACATTTTTACGCGCATCGAAGTTGTATCCTTCAACTCGCTTCTGAGCTGACTCTAAGGTCTTTGAAACAGCCTTATTTTGAATTGGCACGTCCTCATCAACACCTAAGCGATCCATAATCGCAGCAATTCGCTCACCTTGGAAAATACGCATTAGGTCATCTTCAGTTGATACGTAGAACTGGGTTTCACCTGGGTCACCCTGTCGTCCACCACGTCCACGCAGCTGGTCGTCGATTCGTCGAGATTCGTGCCTCTCTGAACCAATTACAACTAGACCACCTAACTCCTTAACACCCTCACCAAGCTTAATGTCAGTACCACGACCGGCGATGTTAGTAGCTAGAGTAATTGCACCTTTCTGGCCGGCCTGCTCAACAATAGCTGCTTCGCGCTCATTGTTCTTAGCGTTAAGTAGTTCATACTTTACACCCTCTTGATCAAGGTACTTAGCAATCATTTCATTCTTAACAATTGAACCTGACCCTACCAAGACTGGTCGACCTTGCTTGTGATACTCCTTAATAGCTTCAGCTACAGCTTTAAGCTTAGCCTTTTCTGTCTTGAAGATTAAGTCTTCTTTGTCGATACGAGCTAGCGGCTTGTTAGGTGGAACTTGAACTACATCAAGGCTATAAATCTGCTGGAACTCCTCTGCTTCAGTGAAAGCAGTACCTGTCATACCGCTAAGCTTCTTGTATAGACGGAAGAAGTTCTGGAAAGATACAGTCGCGAGAGTCATACTCTCAGTTTGAACCTGGACACCCTCTTTAGCCTCAATCGCTTGGTGTAGGCCTTCACTATAGCGTCGACCATGCATTAATCGTCCGGTGTGCTCGTCAACGATTACAACTTCGCCGTCGTTAGTCACAACGTAGTCTTTATCGCGCTTAAATAGAGTCTCGGCTCGTAGGGCTTGTTCTAGGTGATATACAGATCGAACATGCTCTGGCACATATAGGTTACCAATGCCAAGCATCTTCTGAACCTTTTCTACACCCTGATCACTCAATGCTACACTCTTTCGCTTCTCGTCTAGAATATAGTCTGCTGGCTCTAGCTGAGCTGTTACACGTGCGAAACTGTAGTAGCTATCTGGGTTGTCGGCTGCAGGTGCAGAAATAATTAGTGGGGTCCTAGCTTCGTCGATTAGAATTGAGTCAACCTCATCCACGATAGCAAAGTTAAGTTCGCGCTGACGCAGCAACTCGATGTCGTTAATCATATTGTCTCGTAGGTAGTCGAAACCAAACTCGTTGTTAGTACCGTAGGTAATATCAGCTGCGTAAGCCTCTTTTCGAGAAACAGGGCGAAGTCGCTTCATGCGCTCGTCTTCATGCTCTTCACTAGTAAAGTCCTTATCAAAGATATAAGATCGGTCATTAATTATGACGCCAGTAGACATACCTAGGAAATCATACAACTCACCCATCCAGCTAGCGTCACGCTGCGCTAGGTAGTCGTTTACGGTTACAACGTGTACACCCTTTTCTTCAAGTGCGTTTAGGTAAACTGGCAGTGTCGCTACAAGAGTCTTTCCTTCACCAGTCTTCATTTCTGCAACGTTACCTTCGTGTAGCGCCATGCCACCAATCATCTGGACGTCGAAGTGTCGCATACCGAGTACTCGACTACTAGCTTCACGCACTACAGCAAAAGCATCTGGAAGAATGTCGTCCAGTTTTGTCTTTTTGTTCTGTAGTCGTTTCTTAAGAACGTCGGTTTGAGCCTGTAGCTCTTCGTCGCTCATTTTCTTATATTTATCGGCAAGACCATTTATAATATCAACTTTTTTCGAAAGACCTTTAATAATCCGCTTTTGCGGGTCTCCAAAAACCTTTGTTAACACTTTCTGCCTACTAACCATACAAGTCCCTCACTTATTCTGAAATATCTGTAAAACTATAGCTAATTATACGCTATTAACCTCCCTATTTAAAGATAAACCCTCGAGGGGTTTATCTTTATGACTCAGATTTTACCTTTAAGCAATATTCTAGTTAAATACTCGTCGCTTTAAGCGATTGATAACGCTTCGCTTACCCACGTGAGGCATCCTACTAGATTTATACTTTTTAAGTTGAGTAGCTAGTTTCTGCTCAACAATATCAACAGCTGCTAGTACATTTACGGTTGAATCTTCAGCCCTAATGACCTGGTCTGGTACATTAAGAACCACTTCAACCTTATACTTGTTGCCGTCGCTTTCGTCGATTTGTTCAATCGTTACGCTAGCACTAGCTGTCTTTCGCGCGTGGCGAGGAAGATACTTGTCCAGAGATCCGATTTTCTTCTCGACATATTGTTTGGTTTTTGCATCAACATCAAGCCTAATTCCTGTTATTGTGACTGACGAAATCATATTCCTCCTTGATGATTACATTACACCTTAATTATACCATAAGAGGTATAGCTAAGAGGTGCGACTAGATATACTGACGATCCTGCATATAAGGTCGAAGTACTTCAGGAATCTCTAGTCTACCATCTTCAGTTTGGTAGTTCTCAATCACTGCCACCAGAGACCTAGCTAATGACACTGCTGTACCATTTAGCGTATGCACTGACTCAATCTCACCACTAGCTCGCCTTACCCTGATATCAAGGTTGCGCGCCTGGTAATCAGTACAGTTAGAACAGCTCGTTAACTCTCTGTATGCATCGTCAATTGGAGAGTAATATTCCATGTCATACTTCTTGCTAGCAGGAGCACCTAAATCACCGGCTGCGATCAACACTACTCGATATGGAATACCAAGATTTTGCCAAATCTCTTCCTCTACAGCTAGTAGCTGATCGTGAATCTTGCGACTATCTTCTGGTAGAGAGTAAGCATACATCTCTAGCTTGTTAAACTGGTGTACCCTGAAGAGTCCGCGCGTGTGCTTACCGTAAGTACCAGCTTCCTTCCGGTAGCAAGGGCTTAAGCCAGCGTAAAACAGAGGTAAGTCTTTCTCATCGAGGATCTCATCAGCATGGTATCCAGTTAGAGAGATTTCAGCCGTTGCAATCAGGCTTAAGTCCTCTCCTTCAATATAGTACTCGTCAGACTGATCACTAGTTCGCGGAGCAAATCCAGTACCTGTAGCAACCCTAGAGTTAACCATATGCGGCACTGTCATAAAGTTAAAGCCCTTACTCATCAGCAGATTTAAGCCGTACTGAGTGATGGCATTTTCAAGTAGCGCTAAATCATTCTTGATGTAATAGAACTTAGCTCCAGCCACCTTAGCACCCCGTTCGAAATCAACCCAGTCGCGCTCGGTCGCAAAGGCTAGATGGTCAACGCCTTTTTTGGCTACAGCATCACCCCACCGTTTAATTTCAACACTGTCTTCTTCGCCACCAAGTGGAACATCCTCTTCTGGGATATTAGGCACTACTCTAAATAAATCATTAAACTTATCGTTAACTTCACGATAGGCAGTTTCTTTGGCGCTAACCTCGGTTTTTAATTCTTTAGCGCTTTTAATAAGTTCAGGGTCTGGAGCTCCACCTTGATTATTCTTAATCTGCTCAGAGATAGACTTCTGAGAGGACCGTACACTGTCAAGCTCCTGCTGAAGCGATCGTCGTTCTTTATCAAGCTCAACCAGTTCGTCAACATCAATATCATATCCCTTCTTTTCTACTGCGTCTTTCACGACATCAGGGTTGTCGCGCAACAGTTGTACGTCTATCATGCTTTGATTATAGCAGGATTTAATCTACAGACCCACTCTGGTCAGATTCAAGACCTAGGTGGCTGAAAGTACGCCAGTACTCAATAGAATAACTAGGACTGCACCTAGTGCTAGTCGGTACCAAATAAAGATTGAATAGTCGTTCTTAGAGATATACCTTAGTAACCATGCAATCGCCATATATGCCACTACAAATGTAACAATCGTAGCTAGGATAGTAGGACCCCATCCAATACCGTTATCGATATGGTGATACTGAGTGATTGACTGCATAATTGCAGCAGCCATTAGAGCAGGAATGCTAAGGAAGAAAGATAGCCTAGTTACAGCCACACGGTCAAAGCCACGAATCAATCCGGCCGACATAGTTGCACCTGAACGAGAAATACCAGGAATTAAAGCTAGACACTGAGCAGTACCGATAATAACAGTGTCCTTCCAGGTGACGTCTTTCTCGTGGCGATCCTGCTTAGCTGTCTTATCAGCAAACATCATCACAAAACTCCAAAGAATCAGAGCGGCCGCCACTACCCATAAACTACGTAGGACAGATGTAATTTCATCTTGAAAAATTAAACCAACAATACCAATAGGTATTGATCCAAAAATAATTGCCCAGCCGTAACCGTAATCAAACTTCTTACGGGCTGTTTTATTAAATAAACCTTCTAACCAAGCCTTTGCAACTCGGTAAATATCATTTCTAAAGTAGACTAGAGTGGCAACAACTGCACCTACCTGGATAATGGCCGTAAAAGCAGTGATATCAGGACTATCAATCTGGTATCCCAGTAAACTTTCAACGATTGTTAAGTGTCCTGTACTTGATATAGGTAGAAACTCAGTTAAACCTTCGATAATACCAAGTAGCACTGCATGCCACCACTCCATATATATACTTCTACTTTCTTTTAAATTCTATCGTTACTGTATTGAAGTTACAGTATAGTTAACAGTCCCCTTAGGGGTGGTAATTTCAAAAGTATCACCTACAGCCTTGCCTGTAACAGCTTTACCAATTGGCGACTCGTTACTGATTCGTCCCTCTAGAGGGTTTGCCTCTACAGGACCAACAACTGTATAGGTTACTTTCTTGCCGTTAAACTCTAATTCAACCGCACTACCTAGACCTACTTTACCACCTTTTGATGAAGTGATGATCTTTGCGTTTCGGATGATAGCTTCAATTTCAGCAATACGAGTTTCAACTACGCCCTGCTCTTCACGAGCTGCGTCGTACTCTGCGTTTTCACTTAAATCGCCGTAGTCGCGAGCTTCAGCAATCTTATCTGCGATCTCACCTCTACGTGATTTTAATTCTTCAAGTTCTTTTTCAAGAACTTTCTTTCCTTCTGCGGTAATTTGATATTCTTTTTTCATAATCCCTCACTAGATAACGTACCCATGCTTGGGTACGTTATTACAATTAGATTCTCCAGTTATTTTCGTTATACAATCTTAGCAAATAGCTCATCACGGGTCAATATATCTGTTTCACCGGATAATCTACTCTTTAATTCGTAGTTTGAACCCTCAATCAACCTCTCGCTAACGGTCACCATATATGGCACACCCATTAACTCACCGTCTGTAAACTTAGCGCCTGGTCGCTCATCTCTATCGTCAAAGATTACTTCAACTCCCTGGCTCATAAACTCACGATAGAGCGCCTCAGACTGCTCGACGACATCCTCAGAGCTGCCGATAGTTACTAGGTAAACTTTAGCTGGCGCGATACTTAGTGGCCAGACTAGACCCTTGTCATCACTGAAGTGCTCAGCAATGATGCCCATCAAGCGACTAACGCCAATACCATAACTACCCATGATTAAAGACTTTCTCTCGCCATCCTTATCCGTGTAATACATATCTAGCGCGTCACTATACTTACTCTCAAGATGGAAGGTGTTACCCACCTCTACACCCCTAACCTCTTCAAGTGTATCACGACTTAAGCCTAATCGCTCAAGGTTTTCAGGCGTAGCTACCTCTTCGTTAATACCAACCTTCTTCTCACGATCAATCAGGATAGTATCTTCTCCTACCGGACTGATTGTCTGGAACTCATCACTTAACTTACTGGTGAATATACCACCGTCCGCATAAGTTCTATAAGTTACATCACCTAAACCTAGACGATTGTACACACGGTGGTAAGCTTCGACAATTCGCTCATAGATTTCAAGGTGCTCTTCTTCAGTTCTAGAAAAACTATATAGGTCTTTCATAACGAACTCTCGTCCGCGCATCAGTCCGCTCTTAGCCCTGAGCTCGTTACGGTACTTATTTTGTATCTGGTAGGTCAAAACTGGGAAGTCTTTATATGAGCTTGCGTACTGAGCTACCATGTCCACAATCGGCTCCTCGTGTGTTAGACCTACACCTAGTTCAGTACCGTTACTTAGCTTGGTCTTAAACCAGTTATCTACTTTCTCATCATCCCAGCGATCAGTCTTCTCCCAAATTTCACGTGGCTGAAGTGTCGTCATCATCACCTCGTGCCCACCAATCGCATTCATCTCCTCGCGAACAATGGTTTTAATGTTCTCTAGAACTCTTAGCCCTAGTGGAGTATAGGCATAAACTCCCGCCATCTCTTTATGAATAAATCCAGCACGGATTAACAGTTGAGCATTTTTAGCCTGCTCATCGGCTGGTGCACTTTTACTGGTTCGGATAAATAATTGACTTCTCTTCATATGGAAACCTTTCGTAAGTTATATAAGTACTAGAATAAGCCTTGAGTAGGAAGCACTACGAACAATAGAAGGAATGATATCGTATTTTGTATAGCGTGTAAAATGATGCTCGCCCAGACACTGCCCGTATACTCCCTCAATATACCCAATCCAATCGATAGCGGCAGAATTGCAATCACTACATTCCACTGAGCCTGAAAGGCGCCAGTCTCATCAAAACCAATTATATGCAGCAGACTAAAGATGATTGCAGTAATCACAATTGTAATTGAAGCTGGAAGAAATCGTCGTATCCGACCAAAGAGATAACCTCTAAAGATTAACTCTTCACCAACTGGTGCTGCTACACCCAGAGTTAGATATATCCAAACTAATGATAAACCTGCGTAGAACTGTGTTTGATCAAATGGTAGTGACTGAGCCTGCTCCATATCAATCGAAGGAAATAGAATCTGCACGGCTACTGCAAGGCCGATTGCTGCTGCGAAACAGCTGATATAGGCTGTGATTGCCAGCCCGATATCACGCCACCGTGGCAACCTTTGCTCCAGACCCAGCATGTCTAGAATTCTGCCCTTAAGTGGTGACTTACGCACCAATGCGGGTCCAGTCAACGCCGTAGATACAGTAGCTGCAAATATCACAGCAGTCATAATAAATGACTCTAATTCTGGAGTAATAGCTGCTGGTAGACTAAATTCTGGCAGTAAATATATCAATAATGATATAACAAGCTGGACACCATAGAAAGCTACAACCACCCAAAGACAATAGAGAAACACCTTCAAAAACGAGTCCTTGTTTAGCTTTAGGCGCACCTTAGTCGTAGCCTCTGCTCCTGATTTACCCTTAACCATCTGAGTATACTCAGTCTTTTCATCGGTAGTCTTTTTTGACACTGGCTTTTTATCTTGGCTCAAAACATCCTCCCTATATCCGCTACCGTTACTGAAATCACTAATGCTAATATTAACAGCACACCGATACCTTGAATAGTCTCTTCCCTCTCTCGAGTTAACTCCTTCTTAGATAACCTAAAGGCTGTCATAGTCAACCAACGACCACCATCTAAACCTGGAATCGGTAAAGTATTCATAATAGCTAAGCTCAGTGAGATTACACCGGCTAAAAATGCTATCGCACCAATACCAGCCCGGCTAGCATTCGGGAATATTTCACCCAGTATACCAACCGGCCCAACTACCCCCTGCGCAGAAGTAGCCTCTTCCGGCTTAGCTTCGTCCGACGTAAAGATACCTGTTACAAAATCGCCAATCATCTGCCCAAGGCCCTTGAGAGTCTCGACTGTTAATTGTGCAGCAAAGCCTACACCAACAATTGGCGCCGACCAGGTACTCCTTAGGGTTTCCTGCCCTGCTACTCCGCCAATACTAACACCGACAGTCGTTTGATCAGAATTCTCGTCAATGCCAGGAATAGCAACACTCACAGCGTCGCCCTCACGCTCAACCTTAACCTTTAGACCTTCTCCTCCCCTACTACCGATAGACTTAACTAGTTGATCAGCATCTGTGACCTTCTCACCTTCAACCGCTAAAACCTTATCACCAGCCTTAAAGCCGGCTTCTTCTGCAATAGAGTCGTCCACTACCCCCATGATTAATACTTCAGGTTCACGAGTCTGCACAACCTGTGTATCAGATGCTACATGGAACTGATTATCAAACAACTTAGGAATACCATGAAGTGAAAGCAGGGCAAAAACTATTGCCGCAAACACCCAGTTTACAAACACGCCAGCAAATAGAATCTTGGTCTTAACCCAATACGAGGCATTACCATAACCGTTTTCAGCCTTTGAGGCGTCATACTCACCCTTAAGCCTAACGTAGCCGCCTAGGGGTAGAAGATTAATCTTGAAGACTACATCCTTACCTATGAAACTATTTTTAACTTTATTCTTGTATATATTAGGTGGGAACCCGACGGCAAACTCTTTAACATCTACGCCATTTCGCTTAGCTACCACCGCATGACCGAGCTCATGAATAACAACCAAAAAGATAAGTACAACTAAGCCAATAATTATTCCAATTAACATTACTTACCCTCCAAACCTTCGGTTGCGTCTCGCGTACTCTTCAAGAATTGGCGCCACGTCCTCTTTACTCATTTCTGGCCACAGCTTATCTAGGAACAAAAGCTCGCTATAAGCTGATCGCCACGTCATAAAGTTACTTAGTCGCTGTTCCCCACTGGTGCGCACTATCAAGTCACAGGCCGGCACATCTGGTGCATAAAGATTTTCTGCAATCGTGTCGACCGTAATATCTTCTGGACTAATACCACTTGAAACAATCTTCTTCACAGCGTCCACCACCTCAGCTTGGCCGCCGTAATTAAGGCAAAGCGCAAGTGTGCCGCTCCTGTTGTCCTTAGTAGCCTCTTCAGCATTTCTGATAGCGTCCCTTAGTTTTGGCTTTAGTTCAGCGCGTGAACCAACAACCTTTAATCGAACGTCTTTTTCTTCGAAAATATTAAGATCGTCTTTGAGCACCTTCATTAGAAGTGTCATTAAGTAAGACACTTCCTTTTCGGTGCGCTTCCAATTTTCTGTACTGAAAACATAGGCACTTGCATACTCCACACCATGAGAAAGCACCTCAAGTAGTACCTCCTTGAGGGCCTCGTATCCAGCTAAGTGTCCTTCATAAGTTGGAAGGCCATGCTGTTTAGCCCAGCGTCTATTACCATCAACAATGAAGCCTATGTGTCGCGGCAGTGCCGTATGTTCGTCAGACATTATACGGTTAGAATTTCTTTTTCTTTAGTCTGGAAAGCTTCATCAATCTGCTTTTGTTTATCAGACATTAGTTTATCGATTTCTTTTTCAATGAACTTATAGTCATCCTCAGAGATTTCCTTGGCTTCCTTCATGCCCTTAGCATCTTTGAGAGCCTCTTGGCGAACGTTACGTAGAGCAATTCTAACCTCTTCTACCTTCTCACCTACAAGTTTAACCATCTGCTTACGTCGATCTTCAGTTAGCGGTGGTACTGGTACGCGAATAATTCGACCATCATCACTTGGATTAAAGCCTAGCGCCTGATTGTTGCGAATCGCAGCAGTGATAGCTGGAATATTAGATGGATCAAATGGAGTTACTACTAGTAATTGACCCTCAGGAGCAGTAATATTGGCAGTCTGATTAATTGGCATACGAACTCCATATGCCTCAACTTCAACAGACTCAAGCATACCAGGGTGCGCCCGACCAGTTCGAACCTTTTTTAGCTCTTCTAAAAAGTGGTCAAATGCGGCATTCATTTTCGTTTCATATTGTTTCGTGTCGAACATACTTCCTCACTATCTTATATGTTATTAAATTATACTAAACTTATCTCTTGGCGTAAAACTGCCATATAACCTAAAAACAAACCCATTTCTGGGTTTGTTTTTAGTAATAACTCTGCCTGTACTACTGGCTTACGCCTAGTTCAACTCTCTTGAACTGACCAACAACGATGTTTTCGCCTAGCTTAGCGATTGCATCCTTGATGTGCTCTTCAACAGTCTTTGAGTCATCTAGAATGTAAGCTTGGTTCATAAGAGCCTGCTCACCGAAGTGCTTCTTAACCTGACCTTCAACGATCTTCTCGATCATCTCTTCTGGCTTACCTTCACTTCGTAGGGTTTCAGACTTCTCGGCCCGTACACGCTCTACTTCTTCAGCAGGAACGTCGTCAACGCTTACGTAAGTTGGGTTCATAGCTGCAACCTGCATAGATAGCTCGTGAGCTAGTCGCTTGAAGTCATCAAGACGAGCTACGAAATCAGTCTCGCAGTTTAGCTCTAGTACTACACCGATTCGATCGCTGTGTACGTAGCTATCAATGATACCTTCACGTGCTTCTCGGTCACCCTTCTTCTCTGCGCGGGTTAGACCCTTCTTACGCATAGCTTCTAGAGCTTTATCGAAGTCACCTTCAGATTCTACTAGTGCCTTCTTAGCGTCGGTTAAACCAACACCAGTTAGGTCTTTTAGCTTCTTGATATCTTCAATTGATACAGCCATTGTAATTACCCTTCCTTCTTTTCTACTTTCTTATCTTCCTTCTTGTGAAGACCTGCTCCTTCTACTACAGCTTCCTTGAAGTAGCTTAGTAGTAGTTGAATCCCCTTGATAGCGTCGTCGTTAGCTGGGATTACATAGTCAACCTTATCTGGGTTAACGTTTGTATCAACTAGGGCAACAACAGGAATACCTAGAGTGTTAGCTTCCTTGATTGCGTTAAGGTCTACGTTTGCATCCATAACGATTAGTGCGCCTGGCTTACCGCGAAGCTCTTTCATACCGCTGTACTTAAGGTTAAGTGCATCGATATCCTCTTGATAGCGTTGTACTTCAAGCTTGCTGTAGCGCTTTTCTAGCTCACCGCTCTCCATTCGCTTTTCAAGATTCTTCAGCTTCTTGATTTGCTGGTTAACAGTGTTTGAGTTAGTTAGCATTCCACCAATCCATCGCTCAGTAACGTATGGTTGGTTAACAGATTCCGCTACTTCCTTAACTACTTCTTTAGCCTGCTTCTTAGTACCAACGAACATTACCTGCTTACCTGAAGCGGTAGTCTTTGAGATAAAGTCTAAAGCCTTGTTAAGACCGTCTACAGTCTTTGTTAGGTCAATGATGTGTGCATCCTGACGCTTGCTATGAATGTATGGCGCCATCTTAGGGTGCCAACGACTTGTTTTGTGTCCAAAATGAACACCAGCTTCAAGTAAAGCCTTAATATCTACTGTTACAGCCATGTATACTCCTTGTGCTTCGCCTGCCGCCCTGTTAATCAGGAGTCTCGCGACAAGCTGCGTAACTTTTATTAATAACGCACTTATAGTAACACTTCTCAGCACACTTTTCAATCTATAACAGTACTGAAGTGTGCTAATATTTTTATATGCATAACAAAAGCCGATTTAGAAAAATAGCCAACAAAACATCAGACCTAGCCGGATCACCAAGAGTATTCCTCCTTGCCCTGGCAATTGTCTTTACGTGGGCTATTCTAGGTCCAGTTTTTGACTACTCTAATACCTGGCAGCTAGCCATCAACTCATTTACAACTATCATCACCTTCCTAATGGTGTTCTTAATTCAAAACACTCAAAACCGAGACGGCAAAGCCATGCAAGTAAAACTTGATGAGTTAATCCGCGCCACCAAGGGAGCTCGCCTTCAATATATGGGGCTCGAAGATTTAAGCGACGAAGATATAGCGCTTCTAGACCGGGAATTTAAAGAGCGCACTAAACACCCATCAACTACTCGAGCGCTAGCTAAGCTACACGCTAAGGTTCAAGAAGAACAAAAAATTAGGCAGGTCAATAAAGTTAAAATGCGCCTCACCCGCTCGGCCCTAAACCAGATCGACAAAACCGCCAAGTAAACCTTTTGACAACAGTAGCTGTTTGCAGTACAATATTGGAGATATGAAGAGCAGTATACACCCTACAGACTATAGACTTGTCGTATTTAGCGATGAGGTTGCTGGGTTTTCGTTCCTAACACGATCTACAGCACAAAGCAAAGAAACCACTAAGTGGGAAGATGGAAATGAGTATCCACTAATTAAGGTGCACATCTCAAGCGCATCTCACCCATTCTTTACTGGTGAAGAAAAGATCATCGACACCGAAGGACGTGTTGATCGATTCAAGGCTAGGTTTGCTAAAGCAGAAGCTCGCAAGGCTGAACTTGCAGCAAAGAAGAAGCCAGCTAAATCTACAAAATAACAGGCTACCCCTGTTAATCGCAAACGCTACAGCCTAATCACTGTAGCGTTTGTGTTATTATTACCTTAAAGGAGCAATGATGCGAAAGATCCAGCTAAACCTAGACCAGCTCAACCAGGAACATAAAGAATTATCTGAATTCCTATCTTCACCTGATGCCTATTCGAGTAGCGACTTCAGTGCGAAAAACAAACGCTTCAATCAAGTTGAAGAGCTAATTTCAATTGAAAAGCGACGCCAAAAGCTAACAGAAAATGTTGAAGAAGCTAAAGCACTAATTGGCAGTAATGACTCTGACTTAGCTGAACTAGCTCAAGTAGAGCTCGAAGAAGCCAACGAAGAGCTAGAAAAGATTGAAGAAACTCTCTTTGAACTGCTCACTCCTTCTGACCCTAACGACGACAAGAATATTATCGTTGAAATTAGAGCTGGAGCTGGTGGTGATGAGGCATCACTTTTTGCGTCTGAACTCTACCGCATGTATCTTCGCTTCTGTGAAGCTCATAATCTAAAGACTGAAATTATTAACGAAAGTGCGAGCGATGCCGGTGGATTCAAGGAGGTAGTCTTTGGCGTAAAGGGAGACTCTCCTTACGCTATGCTTAAGTTCGAATCAGGTGTACACCGAGTCCAGCGAATCCCAGCTACTGAAAGCCAGGGTCGAGTTCACACCAGTACCGTTACTGTCGCAGTATTACCTGAAGCAACTGAAACCGAGGTGTCTATTGAGCCAGGCGATCTAAAGATTGATTACTACCGTTCAGGTGGTCATGGCGGTCAGAGCGTTAACACCACTGACTCTGCTGTGCGTATTACTCACATCCCAACTGGCGTAGTGGTCACTAACCAGGATGAAAAGAGCCAAATCAAGAATAAAGAAAAGGCTATGAGTGTTCTAAGGGCGCGACTCCTACAAGACAAGATTGATAAAGAGCAGGCTAAACTCAGTGAAGAGCGTCGCAGCCTAATTGGTTCAGGTGATAGATCTGAGAAAATCAGAACATACAACTTCCCACAAGATCGCATTACAGACCATCGAGTCAACTACAGTCGATCAGGAATACCTCAGGCTCTTGATGGCAAGATTGATGACATACTAGAAAAGCTACAGGCATATGAGCGAGAGCTTAAGGCGCGAGCAGCCGACAATAACTAGCCTTCTACAAAGAGGTAAATCGAAGCTTGAAAAGGCTTCGATTTCTTCTAGCCAGCTTGATGCTGAACTACTACTAGCCCACTCTATTGGCGTAAATAGAGTCTGGCTTCGAACTCACGACCAGGACATAGTGCCGAGAAAGGCTGAACTACTTTTTCTAAGCCTAATTGACCGTCGCAGTAACTATGAACCAGTCGCCTACTTAATAGGCAGCAAAGAATTTTATAGTTATGAATTTAAGGTAACTAAAGACACTTTAGTGCCTCGACCAGAATCCGAAGCGATTATTACTTTTCTAATAGAAGAAGCAAAAGACTCCCCTAACCCAAATATCATTGATGTTGGCACCGGCTCAGGTGCTTTAGGTATAACTGCTAAACTACAACTACCCAATGCTAAAGTTCTCTTAACTGATATATCTCATGAAGCGCTAGCCGTTGCACGCCAAAACGCCGAGCATCATAACTTAGAGGTAGGATTTGTAAAAACAAGCATACTAGATCGCCTTCATTTGCCTGATGGTAGCTTTATTTTGGCCAATCTACCCTACGTAGATCGTTCCTGGGACTTTTTATCCAAAGAACTGAGTCATGAGCCACAATCTGCTCTTTACGCCAACGAAGGCGGCCTAGAGCTCATTAACGAACTGCTAAATCAGGTGCATGAAAGTAACGCTAGGAACATTATGCTATTTATTGAATCAGACACCTCCCAACAAGATACCATTACTAAGCGTCTGCAAGATTTAAACTTTAAGATAAAAAATAAGAGCGACTTTGTTATTGTCGCTCTTAAAGATTAATCAGCTTTTACTAAAATCCAAATAGCCAGCGTAGGTCTCGAGGTCGCTCCACCTCGTCAGTTCGCGTACTCTCCTGTTCTACTTCCTCAGGAACTTCGTAGGTAGCTAAAGTCACATCAACTGTTCGCTCGTCACCGTCACGCATGATCTTTAATTCAACCTCATCACCCGGCTGATACTGTGATATCAAACTACTTAGACTAGCGTTTGGTCCGATATCTGTACCGTTCACAGCTACGATGATGTCACCATCCTTAATACCAGCCTTGTCAGCCGGTCCATCTGGTTCAATGGCGTTGCCAGACACTAGCTCGCTAGAAACATATGCACCATTCTTTACAGGCAGATCATTACTCTTAGCTACAACTGGAGTTATATCTAGATACCTAACGCCTATATATGGTCGATTAACTTCTCCTGTTTCAACCACGCCCTTTAACATTCCCTTAACCGCACTAATAGGAATTGCAAAGCCAATACCTTGAGCCTCAGTTGCAACCGCCGTATTAATACCGACGACCTGACCGCTTAAGTTTACTAGCGGCCCTCCAGAGTTACCTGGATTAATAGCAGCGTCAGTTTGAATTAGGTCGCTAAGCGATTCGTAAGATGTTCCATCGCCAGACTGGGCAATGATTGGCCGACCTAGACCAGACACGATACCACTAGTGACGGTATTCTGATACTCACCCAATGAATTTCCAATAGCGACGACAGGCTGTCCAATTGAAAGTGTTAGAGAATCTCCGATAGTTGCCGGCTTCATGTCATCTACACCGCTAACCTTCAGAAAAGCTACATCATTTAATGGATCTGACCCAACTAACTTAACATTGTCGTAGATGTCACCGGCTGTAGTTGCCACGCTAATATTACGAGCTCCGTCTACCACATGCTTATTGGTAACAATGTATCCGTTACTACTGACAATAATTCCGGTACCAGCTCCCTGGAAAACCCTATTCGATCGCTGACCTGATTGAGCGGTGCTAATCGATACTACACTCGGAGAGACCTTATCAGCCACGGCAGCGATAGTCCGCTGAGACTCCGGCACGTCCTTATTTCCATCTTCTGACGAAACAATTATGCCACCCACCCCCTTACCAATTAGACCATCTCGTTGTAAGGCAAAAATTAAGCCAGCGCCTAGTAGTCCGCTTATCAATGAGGCAATCACACATATTGCGATCAACTTTGGAGATAACTTTTGATTGTTAGCTTTTACAGTATTTGCAGAAGCACTGGACCCTACAGGCTTGGCGCCCCTTTCAACCGGATCAGAAACTACCCCTTTTTCAGTCTTTTCTTTATCTGACATATGCCCTCCTTTAAACTTAACTGTCTAGATGTCTACACTATGCCTGGACCACTCGATCCAAATAGGTAAACTAACACCAACGAAGCTACGATAGAAAATGTTACTGCTGGCATAACCTCTAAAATAGAGCCAGGCTCATCCTTAGAGAGGTTATCATAAACGCGCAATAGGGCAAATGATATAAGGGACGCTACGATTGCAAACTGTGCCACAGGAAGATATTCAATAAATGGCACTACATAAGCCACGTTCCAGTGATAGATCACCCATGCAACCTGCGCAATAAGTAGAGAATAAGCCAGGCTCATTAACGCTACATCTGATTCATTGTAGTTATTCACTAGGATGTGACGAGCTACTCCGTAGGCTATAAGTCCACATAGAGCCACAAACACCAACTGAGGGAATACATCGACTAAGACAGAAAGCGACCACAGACCTAAGAATAAAGCAGTACCAGCCTGAACGTTAACCATCACCTTTGATGATCGAGGCTTAATAACAATAAGCCACACAGCATAAAGAATACTTAAGACAGCCTGATAATAAACGCTAAACTCATCCTGATTCACTCCGGCTGAGTACATCAAGACTACTATGCTAAATCCAACTGTAAAGTCTACTAAGTTAGATAGTATATTAACACGCCAGTACCTCGGACGGACCGCAAATACTCGCCACTTACTTACAAAAACTAGTATTAAAGCTAGAAGGATATTTTGACCTAAATACATCAAGCCAAACACTGAAGCAGCCAGTGCGATATTGAACAAGATGTGTAGCATATCACCGAAGTAATTACGCTTCCTAGCTGTCTGTAAAAATTCCATACCTTATTAGGATAATTATAGCACAGACAAGGCTGTATGATTACCTTGAACTAGAGCTCTCTGTGCCGATTATAACCTTGATATCAGAGCCGTCGTCAACTATTCCAGCCATCGCACCCTGTTCTCGATGCTTGATGCCCATTCTCTCGAGTGCTCGCTTAGTTTCACTACCACCTTCTAGGTTGCCGTAGAAGTAGTTGCCACCCGTATAGCTTTCCGGTGCATTATCAACACTAATCACGGTCATACCGCTCACCTCTAAGTCATCTGCAAACTCTTGAGCTAAACCTGGAACACCTGACGCGTTATACACGCTTACCGTCTTACTTTCTTGAGCTGCGCCTCCAACTACAATCTTACTTCGCAGATAACTTTGAATTCCTGTATAGTCATAGATTCCATCTACTGGCATCACTACACTCTGCCCATAGTAGTTGCCTACAGTCACAACTGCCGAACCTTCTTCATCAAGCGGAACAGACACTAGCTTATCTCCACTAATTTCTCGTGCTAAATCAATTAAGGTTCTAACCTCTTTAGTTTCAAAGTTAGAGCGTAAATTGTCACCTAAAGCCTCAATTAGACCTGTCACCTTACCTACATCAGCTAAAGTTCCTGCGCTAACTGCTTTTTGCTGAATAGCTTTAATAATTTTCTGCTGATTACGCTCACGGTCAAAGTTACCACCCGACAATCCGTATCCACCCTGAGCGTTTCTTGCCCTAGCTAAAGCCAGTGCTCTTTCACCGTCCAGCTGCGCTACTTCGCCATTCTCATACTTCACCAAGTTACACTGATGATTACACATCCAGTCGAAGTTAGGATCATAAATACCCCGAGGATCATCACTTTCAATAGTCACCTCAATACCATTCAAAGCATCGACAGTCTCAGATAGAACACTGTAGTTTACGTGGGCATAGTACTGGATATCGAATCCAAGCACTTCGCCAACTTTTTTCTGAAGCGCGGCTGCTCCAGCGGCATCCTCACCTGTAGTACCTTTACCACACATATACACAGTGTTAATTTTTGCCTCGTACCCAACGTCGCACGGATTATCTAGTTCAACCCAGAAGTCTCGAGGAATACTTACCATTGCAGCGTTCTTCTTTTCCTGGTCAACCGACACCAGCATAATCGAGTCTGATAGCTCAGCTCCTGGATGGTCACCCCCTTCGTTATCCTCACTAGTTCCGAATATAAGAATATTTGAACGACCGTTAGCGTCAGTCTTAAGTGGCGCCTTCTGCACCAACCCCATAAAGCCACCGTTAAACATCCTACCGCCTGCCATCATTGCAGTGACGCCGACGTAAAGTCCAACCACAATACCAATAATCAATAGAAATTGAAGAATACGCTTGGCAATCTTGAAGTAGTTACGTTTTTTACCGCCCCGCTTCTTTTTTCCGTTAGTTGAATCCTGATCAGTATCGATATCCCGTAGAGAGTTGTCGATATCTGCACGTGTTAATCCTGGTGTCATTGCTACAGCTCCAGAGCTATTTACTTCAGCAGGGGTCGGAGCTGTCCTAGGAGACTGCCTTAAAGGTTGAGCAGGCGGTAAACCTACCCGCCTGCGACTCGTAACTCCCGAGACATCCATCGACTGCCGTGGCCTAGAAAAACCTTGCTGACTAGCGTCAGAGACACCAAGTCGGCTACCATGACTAATTGGAGCACGCCTTGATACAAAGCCATCTATATTATGCCTGTTTTTGTTATTCATAAACTCTACTTATCATACCGAAAAAATGCTTGCATTAGAATACCAATATTCTTATGTTTATCAATGTATTTTTAACACTTTGACTGTATAATAAGCAGACATGGACACACCAAAGAAGGACAAACCTCGAAATAGCTCACTTTTAGCGGACGCACTTAGCATAACTTTATTCGCCTTCTTTGTTGTAATAGGTACACTTTTAATCAACAGCTTCATCTTTAGAAGCTTTTCCGTACAAGGACCAAGCATGGAGACTACTATGTACACCGGCGACCGATTAATCGTAAATCGTATCCCTGTGACCATGTCTCAGCTTGAGAATGAGGAGTATGTACCCGAACGAAACGAAATTGTAGTCTTTTCTAATCCCCACCCTGTCAGCAGTGGCTCTCCAGAGGAATACATCGTAAAACGAGTTATCGGACTGCCAGGTGAGCGCGTCGTAGTTAAGGATGGCTCAATCACCGTTTATAATGACGAAAACCCAGAGGGATTCAACCCGGACCCAGATATTGATACGATCGGCAGCCCCGCTTCAGGTGAAATAGATACTATTGTACCTAATAGCCATATCTTTATAGTTGGCGATCATCGACAAGATAACTACTCTTTTGATTCCAGAAATGGCATGGGAACAGTGCCTCTATATGAAGTAATAGGACCAGTTTCTATTCGCTTCTGGCCTATTGATAAATTCACTGTTTACTAAACAAGCACTAGCTAAGTATCGACAAGCTACTTAGCTAGAAGCTGATTAATACGCTCTAAGTCTTCAGCATTTTTAAATGCGATAGTAATCCGACCAGCACCCTTCGAGTTAGTGGAAATCTTAACCTTAGTATTTAGTCGATCAGATAACCTATTAACCTGCTCGGCATACTCTTCTGTCTTTGCAACCTTTTCTTCGGCGGTTGACTTGGCTTTGTCGGCCTTATGATTAACAATAAACTGCTCAACCTTTCGAACGCTCCAACCTTCGTTGATTATTCGCTCCACAGTATCTAGAACGAACTCTTCATCAAATCCAATTAAAGGCCTCGCCTGCCCTTCACTTAAACCACCATTAGCAATTAACTCCAATACAGGCTTTGGGAGCTTAAGTAGTCGCAACTTATTGCTAATTGTACTGACTGCGTTTACACCCATACGCTTAGCGATCATGTCTAGAGACATATTAAATTGGTCCCTTAGCTTTAGGTAGGCCGTCGCAGTTTCAATTGGGTTAAGATCCTTACGCTGTAGGTTTTCAATTAATGAAAGTTCTAATTTATGCTGACTGCTGAGCGTTCGGATGATAGCCGGAACCCTTTCAAGGCCTGCCATCCGAGCTGCCCTCCATCGCCTCTCGCCAGCTACAATCATGTAGCCACCATCAACCGCAGCTACCAGGACAATTGGCTGTAAAATACCATGCTCTTTTATTGAACTACTTAATTGTTCAAGAGCTGATTCATCGAAGTTTTTACGAGGTTGACTAGGGTCAGATTTAATATCATCAATCTTAATCTGGCGAAGATCGCTCACTCGTTCATCCTGCTCTAAAGTAGGGTCAAACGACTCGTCAAACAGCTCGTCAGGTATTAATGAACTAAACCCACGACCTAAACCACGCTTTTTATTCGACACGCCCCATCACCTCCTTCGCAACTTCTTTATATGCCCTAGCTCCCTTACTCCACTTGTCATATACGCCAATCGGTAGGCCGAAACTTGGCGCTTCCGCTAAGCGGATATTACGTGGAATTGTGTTTGAGAAAACCTTGCCAGGAAAATGTTTTTTAATTTCTTCATGAACCTGTGCACTTAAACTAGTTCGGCTATCTACCATCGTTGGAAGTACGCCCAGTAAGTCTAACGTTGGGTTCATATTCTTCCTGATTAGCTTCATTGTCTCAAGTAGCTGCCCCAGCCCTTCGAGTGCATAGAACTCCGCCTGCACCGGAAGTATCACGTAGCGCGAAGCTATAAGGCCATTGACTGTTAGTAAACTCAGGCTTGGCGGACAGTCAATAATTACAAAGTCAAACCCTGATGTATTATTCAGTGCATTCTTTAAACGCGTAAACCTTCTATTAGCCTGAGCCAGTTCAACTTCTGTATTAGCAAGATGTGGCGTACTAGGCGCTAAGTAGAGATTTTTAAATTCAGTCTCAATAATAACTTCTTTTAATTTTTTGGTTTCTAGAATAACATCAGTCATCGTAACCTGGAGTTCAGACTTCTCTACTCCTAGTCCGCTAGAAGCATTTCCTTGTGGGTCGAAATCAACCAGCAACACTCTCTTGCCAGCCTTTGCAATATAAAAAGCCAGATTAATTGCAGTGGTTGTCTTACCAACACCCCCTTTTTGATTGGTAACCGAAATAATAGTAGTCATAAATTTTCCCTTTAGCTCATTATAGCATGAGCTTCTTATCTACAGGTACAAAGACAATCAAAAAGAGCCACTTTCGTGGCTCTTTCGTATAACTACTTGATCGACGTAATCTTTACGCGACTGTATTTCTGGCGGTGACCATTAACTTTATGTACTCGCTTCTTAGACTTGTAGCGAATTACACGAATCTTATCACCCTTTACGAGTGCTTCTTCTACTGTTGCGTGTACCTTTACACCCTTTACGAGTGGTGTACCAACCTTCGTAGAATCACCGTCGATTACGAGCAACGCATCATAGTCGAGCTCTTTTGTGCCGTCCGGGAGGAGGTCCACCAGGAGGGTCTCATTTTCTTGAACGATATGTTGTTTACCGTTCACGCTGATGACTGCTTTCTTTGACATGATATCCTTATAAATTTATTAATCTATCAGTGATTTATTCTAACAGATAGTAAGACTATTATCAAGTTAGTAACTCCAAATCAAAATACACCCGTACTAGGGTGTATTTTGATTATGTTTTTGAGGATCTATAGACTACCTATCTTCGCCTTCGCTATCAGCCTCTTTACGAGCCTTTAGCAGCTTAGGTGCATCAGTAGATTCATCGATCTCATCAACACTACCAGTTGCTAGCAGCTTCTGTAGATCCTTACGGCTCTTGTGCCAATATAGAGCACCTACAACTAGAGCAGCTAGACCAATCAAGCTTAGAATAACCTCTGTTGGACCCGTGGTAGGTAGAGAAGTTGGAGCAGCAACACAATTACCGTCACTATCTACAACCTGTCCCTCACCAGGAACACAAGTTTCATCACAGCGCTCGTCGCCTACTGGAACACCTGGCTTACATTCGTCTTCTACACACTCAGCATTCACCTCAACAACAGCTTGAACCTGCTTGTTTCCGTTAGCTGTAATAGCAGTAGCGTAGTTTATTAATTCGTTAACGCCACATTTCTCTAATTCACCTGAGATTACCGCCTCATATCTCACACCAGCATTGCCTCGAGGATCGTAAGAACCAATATTCAATCCTTGGCTAGTTAAGCCGTCAGGCTGAGGAGCACCGCTTGGTGCATGAGAGTTAATCATGACAGTACTACCAGGCACGTACTCAATTGCCTTATGCATTGCATCTCGCAGCACTACATCATCTTGAGGGGTTGTTCCGGTGTTTTGGTAAGTAATATAGTATTCGATTTTGTCACCAAGATTTGCAACAATTCGATCCTTCCACTCAGACTCACCACTCTTACGTACCTGTTTCTTTAGCGTGTAGTTAGGAGCATCTGCAGTGAACTTATACGTTATGTAACCAGCGTACTCATGACAACCTGGAAGCTCACCGTTTAGCTCGTTATAGCCTAGTGGTGCACCTTCAGTTAGGAATGAATCAGGTAGAGCTTGTCCATTAACCGCACCGTGCGAATGAATCTTTGCAGATCCTGGCACATATCGAAGGGCTACATCCTGAGAAGACTTCATGAACGCATCATCATAAACCTGCTGAGGCGTTGCATTTGAAGCTGAGATATAGCCAGTAAGACCAGCACGCTCATTAGCTGTTAACCTTGTCGGCATGGATACACGAAGATTTGTATCCTTAGCTACACCCTTAAACTCGTGTTCAGCTGTATTGAAAGTTCTTGAAGCATTGTTGTGGAAATAGACTAGAACTTCATACTCTTTACCAGGCTCAACCTGCACTTCATCGGCGTAGGCATTATCACCTGCGTCAGCTGGCTTAATTCTTACGAAATTACGCTCATCTCCGTATGCAGGGTTATTTGTCATCGAGTTGAACGTAACATGATGAGCTGGATTGTCTGTCGTGTAGGTTGGTCGCTCTGGTCCCCAGGCGAACACATTTACACTACCGACAACAGCAGTGGCTAGACCAAGCGCTACGATTGCAGCCGTGCTAAGCACCTGCTTCGTAGTATCTGTTAGCCACTGGCGACTTGTAACGTTTTTCATTTTTTACCTTTCTATTTTGTTTTGTTTTGTTTGCCTACCGCCTAATACAGCGGTGTCTCTTGCCCACGACCATCCTCTACAGGAGGTTTACTACCAATTACCGCTTGATCTACTGCTGCATCGTGATCAGTATCATAGTCCAGCTTCGCTACCTCTTCCTGGGTTGCACCACTATCGACAAAGTCAACCCTATTTTGTGTTTCAGTACCTACATTGCCGACAGGTATATCGTTCTCTCCATAATCGAAGACATCTTCGTTCGTTACCTCGCTAGCCGGAGGAGTTGCTGGCTCGTTATTCTCAGCTAGTGGGGCATCAGGAGCCTTCCAGACGTCTGGATCATTAGGCTTACCTTCTACTACCGGTGGTTCTGTTTCTACCGGTGGTTCTGTTTCTACTGGCGGTTCAGTTTCTACTGGCGGTTCAGTTTCTACCGGTGGTTCTGTTTCTACCGGTGGTTCTGTTTCTACCGGTGGTTCTGTTTCTACCGGTGGTTCTGTTTCTACTGGCGGTTCAGTTGCTACTGGCGGTTCAGTTTCTACTGGAACATCGGGCTCATCTGGAGTCTCATACACTGGAGGATTACTCGATGGAACCTCTGGCACTTCCTCAACTGTATGTACTACTTCAGGTGCACCATGTTCTATAGGAGCAGCATAGTACTCAGCTGGTGCTCCGATATATGGTTGATGTTCGACAATAGTCTGACCGCCACACTCAAACTTAAGTAGAACTACATGCTCGATACCATTCTCATCGACAAATCGCTTCTCAACTACAGTACCAGGCTCATATATTACATCATCGTAAGCATGCTCCATTTCACCATTAGCTTCAA
>CAYZJK010000005.1:29209-32695 GCA_964479125.1 uncultured Candidatus Saccharibacteria bacterium | reverse complement strand
CACACGTGGAAGGGGGAGAGATGAAAGTGGTGCCGAGCGATCGAGGAGAGATTATATATAATGTATTAGCAGGATATTTTGACAACTAAAATCGATTTAGCTTAAACTTGCCCGCTCAGTTGATTGAAGCGTGAAAAATTCCTACATTCACAACTGTTGTGGTATTATAGTGCTAAAGCTTAGGGAAGGGTACTATGAGCAAAATTTCTGAATATCTTAATGAACATATTTTAGGGGATGTATCAACTTCTGACGGAACTCGCCGTGCTTATTCGGTTGACACTAGCATCCTTGCAATGACTCCTGATATCGTGGTCTATCCACGAACTACTAATGACATGCGAAAGCTAGCTCGTTTTACCTTCCAGTTAGCAGAAAAAGGTCATGTTATTAGCCTGACTCCACGCGGTGGTGGTATGGATGATACTGGCGCTGCTATTTCTGATGGCATCGTGGCTGATACTAGTCGATACCTGCACGACATCTTGGAATATGAGCCAAAGACTGGTCAGATCAGGGTTCAGCCAGGTTTAACTCTACACTCTCTTAACGCTGCCCTTGGTCTACAGGCAAGCTTCATTCCACCAACTGGTCTAGATGCTTACAGCACTATTGGTGGTGCTGTTTCAAACAACGCTAGCGGCTCATTTGCAGGCGTTTACGGCGCGACTGGAGACTTTGTTGAAGAGTTAGAGGTTGTACTGGCTAACGGCGACCTACTGCATACTAAGCGTATTTCAAAGCGAGAGTTAAATCAGAAGAAAGGCCTTCAGACTTTTGAGGGCGAGATCTACCGAGCGGTAGATAATCTAATCGAAGATAATCTAGAACTAATTGAGACACTAGGTGATCGAGACATTGTCAGTAACGTAGGCTACCCAGGTTTAGCTAAGGTTCGCGGTAAGGGTGGATCGTTCGACCTAACTCCACTGTTTGCTGGTGCCCAAGGCACACTGGGTGTTATCTCTGAGATGATTCTTCAGGGTGCTAACTATTCTGGTCAGTCTTCTACATTAGCGGTAGTATTTGAAACTGAAGAAGCGCTACATGATGGCATTGATGAAATTGTAAAGTGTAACCCAGACTCATTTGAAATCGTAGACGCACGCATTAGCGCAGCTGCATATAAGCTAGGTAAGCGTCATCCATTAATCCGAGACTTAATCTCTAAGGGTGAGAAGTTTACAGCTATTGGCCTCGTCAGGTTTGCTAATGCTAAAGAGGGTGCTCGTTCACGCAAGGTAAAGAAGGTGCTTAAGGCTCTGAAGAATATAGCTATCGTCGAGAACGCGACTGCTCACACTAAAGAAGAGGAGGATGCACTATTCGCTCTTCGCTCTGACGTGTATGTCTTAAGTCAGGCGCTAGCAAGTGATGCTACTCTAACCGGAATCTTTAGGGGTGTATACATTCCTCAGAATCGATTCGAAGAATTCAGCACTCAACTTAAAGCACTAGCTGCTGAACATAAGGTTGGCATGCCATTTACAGGCTTCCCGGGCGATTCAGTTTATTCATACTGGCCAGTTCTTTCCATGCGTACTACTTCAGACAAGCAAAAGATCTTTAAGTTAATTGATGAGTTTACAAAGCTTGTCACGACACACAAGGGTTCAATTGCAGCTGCATCAGCTGAAGGTAGACTGCTAGCTCCATTCGCTCTTAAGAACGAAGATAAGGAACTAGTTGAGGTATACGCTAAACTACGAAAGATCTTCAACCCACACAACACCTTAAACACCGGTGTTAAGGAGGCGGTTGAACTAAAGGATATCGTGAGTCATCTAAGGCACGTTCACGGCCCATCGGTAGTTCACAGGACTAACCCTTCGGTTTAGCTAACTCAAATTAAATAGCAAATAATACCCGCTCTAAAAGGCGGGTATTTATAGTTATATATTTCATATTGTTTGACGTAGAGTTATGGATTATGTATTATTTACCCTGTCCTTATCCAACATGTTCTTAAGAGAGGTGTGCTGGCAATGGCTGGTAAGTTTAAAAGCTTTATAGATATGCTGCTTGGCAGGTCGAGCAGTAATCGTACCCTCAATGACACTCGCACTGACGAGGTTGAAGATACATTTGTGTCGGCAACCGGTGGAGGGTGGAATGAAGCTCCGGAAGTTATTCAGGCTGATGGTGGGGAGTATCGAGACTATGTTGCTGAACAGCTCGAAAGAGCTAGGCAGCAGGCAGATAAAGAAGGCTTGAAGCCGGGAGATGTTCTTCGCTATCGTCTTGTGGATATTCCGCGCGGAATTGTTAGTCCTCATGAGATTTCCTTCGGGATGATGATTAGGGCTTCTGAATACGGATTCACCCCTGGAGTTATGAATAACGAACTGATCAATCTGACCGTAAGGTAGGTGTTTTAAATTAGGACAAAAGCCTCCGAAACAAGGAGGCTTTTTTAATTGCTTACTAAATCTGTAGGTGGGTCGGAGTCTTGAGCGGGGCGTGTTTTCTGCTTATGTTTCTTTTAAATTAGCTATCATGGTA
This sequence comes from uncultured Candidatus Saccharibacteria bacterium, assembly GCA_964479125.1. GTDB lineage: Bacteria > Patescibacteriota > Saccharimonadia > Saccharimonadales > Saccharimonadaceae > CAYZJK01. Next base: position 30,193 of record CAYZJK010000005.1, on the reverse strand, counting down.
TTCTTGTGGGACTATGCATGAGAAACGCGACAAGAAGTACATAGATCAAGAGTTAGAGTTAGTACAAAAAGACGTAATTGAGGGTGAAGGTAGCGAAGGGCTACAAGAGCTAGAAAAGGTTAACTTGCTAGCCAAGCACCTAGTGTATGATTTTCACCAGGTTTTAGCTGGTGAAGGGCCGTCCTTCGAGGATTCTACTGAGGAGTTAGCTTCAACTGTAAGGCTACTATCAGAGCACATCAAGAGGGCTGCAGAGGGTGAAGATGCCCGCGAGAAATTTGCATCAACTATGCAGATACTAAAAGATGTAGACGATCGCCTAGTTGAGGGTGTCGGTGACGAGTTTGCTCCCTTAAGCGAACGCACAGCTGAAGAGATCCTTAATAGTGTAGATGGAAATCTTGATGCTCACGTTAAAGAAAACTCAGCAATTGATAGTGACGTCCAGGATCGGTACTACATCGACGCTGGCGACCAGATGATAGAAACTTGGTCAGATTTTGTAGTAGCTAATGCAGCAAATAACGCTGAGCCAAACCTAAACGACCTTGTTCGTGAAGCTAGACAAGCTAGATTAGAGAAGGTTAAGAAGTTTGCAAGTAATGCTGGTGCTGTAGCTCTCGGATCACTCCCAGTGATCGGTGCTATGCTGTATTTAGATCGCAAGAACAAGCACTAGTAGGGTAAATAGAGAGTAAAAGAGCATTGTCTTTAAAAGAAGGACTCGGTAGAGAGTCCTTCTTTTGTTGTCTAGTTTTGATGGAAGGGGTAGCTAGACGATTAGTTTAGGCCAACACCGATAAGTGAACCTATTCCGTAGGTAATAGCCATAACTGCTACACCCCAGGGCACAACCCGCACAGCAGCCTTGCGGCGACTAGCTCGACCGACTGTAGCACTAAGGGTGCCGGTCAGAATAAGGCTGATTACTACCGCTATCATGGTCATAAACGGAGCAATGTCTACTGGTGAGAGCGCAATAGT
>CAYZJK010000005.1:20505-29109 GCA_964479125.1 uncultured Candidatus Saccharibacteria bacterium | reverse complement strand
CTACCGCTATCATGGTCATAAACGGAGCAATGTCTACTGGTGAGAGCGCAATAGTAAGAAGTGGAATAGCCGCTCCAGCAATAAAAGCTGTGGCTGAGGAGGCAGATGAGTACCACGGGTTAACTGAATGATCTACTTCGTCTTTGTTTTCTAGACCTAGCGCATCCTTAGCTTTACCGGCTTGAGTTACTTCTTTAGCGGCTAGAAGAGCTGTTTTCTTGCTCATACCAAGTGCGAGATACTGTTTCGCCAGTTCGACGCCATCAGCTACGGGTTCAGACTTAGCCTTGCTATTCTTCTTTCTTTTCTCATAAGCTCTGTGACTGTCCCTCTGGCTGCTAACCGATACGTATTCACCAGCCGCCATCGAAAGGGCACCAGCTATTAGGCCAGCGATGCCAGCTAAGAGAACTGATTCTTTATCTATGGTTGCTCCAGCTACGCCTAGCACTAATCCAGCCGTTGAAACAATACCGTCATTAGCACCTAGAACAGATGCTCTTAAGGCGTTAAGTTTATTGTGTGAAGTTGCAATTTCAGTTGTCATGTCTAATAAGCATATCAAATATATTAAATAATTAACTAACCATTAGCCCTAGACTAGATTACGATACTAAAGATTAAAACTAATAGTCCGAAGGCAAATAATTCATAAGTCCAGCCATCAGGTGTCTCGCCCCACTGAATCTTCTTAGCGAACTTGAAGTACGCCTTAGCCCAGCCGGACTTAACCTTATCTTGAACTAGCCAGAGAAAGTCCGGAAGACAGGCGAAGAAGGTGCCAAGGATAATGCCGATATACATGTCAGGTCTTAGGTATAGGGCAGTAGCGAGAATAGAAAAGCACATCAAGGCATCGAAAACGAGTAGAGCCTTAAAGCTTTTGGTGTATGGCTTTATGCGGCTATGTTCACCGAAGTGCGGCAGCATATCCATCAAGAAGTGACTAGCTAGAGCCACAAATGGAACCAGCGGCGTTGGCGTAACGATTCCAATAATGGCTCCAGCAAGCGCGTGATTAAATCCGATCATATCGTCTCTTATTATGCCTTAAATAACCTAAAAGCTCCATTTAATCAAAATGCTAAGACCGCTCTTAGTGAAATGTGCTAATCTCAAATTAGAGATGGTAGATAAGAACGACGACACACCAGAAAGACTTACCCCTAAAAACGATACTCGTAATGTCGTAAATCGCTTTAAGGGTATGAGTGAGCATAAGATAATTGAAATCCTCGACCGAGAGGGTGTCGATCTTGAAATCGCTTTCGAGAATACTCTACGTGACTACAATATGGGTACGATTGTCCGGACGGCTAACGCATTTGGCGTCAGGCATGTACATGTTGTCGGTAGGAGGCAGTGGAATAAGCGCGGCGCCATGAAGACTGATGCTTATATGCATATTCACTATCATTCATCTATTGAAGGGTTTGCCGCTATGATGCGCAAGAAGGGTCTTAGTTTAGTGGCGGTTGATAATGTTAAGGGCTCAAAGCCACTACATAAAACTGATATTCCAAAAAAGAGTGTCTTAATTTTCGGTCAAGAAGGTCCAGGCCTGTCTGAGGAGTTATTGGATATTAGTGACTTTTCAGTCGAGATTGAGCAGTTTGGCTCAACCAGGTCTTTAAACGTTGGTGTAGCCTCTGGGATAGTTATGTATGCTTGGTTGGAGCGGCATAAACTACGTTAAATACGTGTTTTGGTGAGATATTTAACTGACTTAAAAATAAGCATATGCTTCACCCCATCGAATTGACATTGAGGCAATTTTATAGTATATTCTTAAGTAATATAAAGTTTTATATTGCGAGGTGAATACTATATGAATTTTATGAGACGCTGTCTAGACATTGCTAGCGCCCATAAATGGTTGACTGGATCTGTATTAGCACTTCTAGTGGCTGTTTTTGGTATCGGCGGTGTATATGTAGGCACGCAGGGACAGGCTCACGCGCAGGATCGTGATTGTTCAAGTAACTCAATTATCGAATGTGGTGCTCTGAACTATGAAGAGATGACAAAGCACTACGACGCAAACACTCATGGTGACGTACGCGCTATCATGGACCACTACTGGATCAAGCGAGCTCCAGTAGAAGGTGACCAGGTTATCCAGGGTCACGCCAATAACAAGGGAGAAATCGTAACTAACGATGGACGTGTTGTTGGACGAAACGCTTCAAGTATCGGTCGTGAGCCAATTCCTCATAGCCACCCGATCGAGATTGCGGGCAAGACCTACTATGAAACTACTCACGTAGGTGGTAAAGCATTCGCTAATCCTAATAGCACTCTAGCCGCTACAATCGTGCTAGATGCTAACGGTTCATTCAAGTATGCGTGGGTGAACTCTTGTGGTAACCCAATCTATACTCCGGAGCCATACATTGCTCCACCACCAAAGCCTGAACCAGAGCCAGAGCCTAAGGAGATTAAGGTTTGTGAAGTAGAGTCTAAGAAAATTATCAAGATTCGTGAAGATGAGTTTGATAAAACTAAACACTCAAAGAACCTAAAGGACTGTGAAGAGAAGTATGAGAAGGTTTGTGAGCTAGAAACTAAGAACATCATCACTATTAAAGAAGGTGAGTTCGACGAAACTAAGCACTCAAAGAATTTACGAGACTGTGATGAGGTTATCATCAAGGTTTGTGATCTAGAGACAAAGACAATCATTCAGATTAACGATGATGCTTTCGATAACACTAAGCACTCAAAGGATCTCAAAGATTGCGACGAAGTGATCATTAAGGTATGTGACCTCAAGACTAAGTCTATCGTACAGATTAATGAGGATGACTTCGATAGCACTAAGCATTCAAAAGACCTTAAGGACTGTGACGAGGTAATCATCAAAGTATGTGACCTTCGAACCAAGTCAATCGTAGGCATTAACGAAGATCAGTTCGACAGCACTAAGCACTCAAAGAACTTAGAAGATTGTAAGAAAGAGCCTGTAAAGGTTTGTGAGATTGAGTCTAAGACTTGGGTAGAGGTACCTGAGGACGAGATGAACAATCCTAAGTACTCAACCGACCCTAAAGACTGTGAAGAAGAGAAGGTAGTAGAAATGCCACGTGAACTTCCACAGACGGGTTCAGGTAGCTTACTAAGTGGTGGTATAGGTCTAACAGCTATTACTACTGCAGCTTATTATTACTACATGAGTCGACGCTCACTATAGTAAATACACCAAAGCAATAAACTAAAAATAACACCCCAGATCAAGGGGTGTTATTTTTGTGTCAGCTACTTAAGTGTATGGGGGATGATGCAAGATATTATCTTCTCTAGTGTTGAGACTATTGCTGAAGTGTATGTCATCCGTGGTGACGATAGGTACGCCCAAGTTTATGTCATGCCTCGCCCTGATGTGCAGATAGAAAATCTGGACGAGATAGTAATTGAGGTAATCAGCTACTATCTAGAGCTTTGGAGTGACGAAGGGGTTTGATATGTATGTAGGCGATTCCTTAGTTTAATTTACTCTAAGGGTTAGCTCTGTACACAAGACTCTGCTTGTGTACACTTCCATAACTGTTAAGTTGTGCTGATGAGTCCAAAAGGACGAAAAGTGTATTAATAAAACCTACTCATAGTCTCCGATTGGAGATGGTGTTTGGACTAGGTTAAAGACCTGTCTATGCTTTACGTATATATAGAATGATGATATAGTATGTCATTATGAACAAAGTGGCAACCCCATCGGAGAGCCCGTCGTACCTCTTGCTAAAAGAGGTTACTATTAAGCGGCATCTTCTCAGTCACTTAATTAAATCTCTAGAGCTCTATGGCTTCGATCCATATACAACTAGAACTCATGCTGAAAAGACTATTCCGGGTTATGGAATAGAGCCAGGTCTATCACGCCGATCATATAAGGTGCTGGAAAAAGAACACTTAGGTTATAGTACACCTTCTGCTGTAGCAGTTAATCATTTTGGTGAGTCTACGCCATGGCAATGTGTGGAGATAATTGAAGCCTCAGCTCATGCCGCTCGGTCTCTAGGCGTTACGTCCTCGCAGACTGTAATCAGAATCAACAACCGTGATCTTCTAGCTGCTATCTTACATGAATCAATTGGCACTACACCTGTGCAAACTGAACTGTTGATTAAGTTATTCTCTGAGCGAAAAAGTATGGAAGCCCAGGCTTTTGCCGATAAGATCATTGAAGTGCTAGGCTCTAATGCTCAGACACAAATTAATAAGCTAGTCCAAGTGGTCTCACTCAGTGACTTACCAGACGAAAACGTACCTGCCGCTACAAAGAGTGGAGTGGTGTATGAGTTTACCGATACGGTCATTGAAGAGCTTAAAGCGTTAAATATTGGCAAGGTAGTGTTTGACCCAACTTTAGTTAACGCTAGTACCTATGCCGCTGGATTAGTCTTTAGTGTTGATGTGGTTAAGAATGGTTCTTCCGTTACTTTAGCTTCTGGTGGATATGAATCAGCTCCATCTAACGCAATCGATCTATCACTCGGTGAATATATCTCTCTAGATTCTGTCATAGCCGGTATGGAATTGGTGGGAATAGAACTACCATCTCAGTCTCATGTCGAGCTACTAGTCACCTTTACTGATGTCATGCTTGAGCCTAACGCTCAGCAACTAGCTCGGACCCTTCGAGAAGACGGGGTTAAGGTGCAAGTTCAATATGTTGGCCAGAACAAAGAGCGAGCGCATCAAGTTGCTAAGAATGAACTTATTCCGTTTTCATTGATCTTAGATGACGACACTAGAAGTGATGACGTCTACCTATTTATTGAGACTAAGACTGGTTCTGGTCAGGAGTTAGGTGGGGCGCGTATCGTTTCAATAGTTAAAGACTATCGACAGTCTTTCATGCAAATCTCAGAGGAAGATAGGTTATTTGAAGAAGTGCTTACGGTTTAAGGAGTTAGTTTAGTTTGCTATACTAGCTTACATATGAAGAAATCAGTCAAATACCTATCCGATACTAAAGTAGAATTAACCGTAACCGTAGAGCCTAAAGAACTAAAAGACGCCGAGCAAGTAGCGCTAGTTCACGAAGCACGCGACATGAAAGTCGACGGCTTCCGTAAGGGTAAAGTGCCTGTAAGCGTAGCTGCTAAGCACGTTCGTCCAGACAAGCTAGCTGAGCATACTCTAGACCACGCTATCTCAAAGGCTGTGGCCGATGCTTTTATGGATTCAGAGCTACAGGCTCTTGATCGACCTGAGGTAGACGTTAAGAAGTTCGTTCCAGGTGAAGAACTAGAATTTACAGCGACTGCTGAAATTATGCCTAAGGTAAAGCTTGGCGAATACAAGAAGCTTGATGTTAAGAAGGCTGACGTTAAGGTTACTGAAAAAGATGTTAATGAAATTATTGACCGAGTTAAGAAGGGGTTTGCTGAGAAGAATCCAGTTGATCGTGCCGCTAAGATGGGCGACGAGGTTAAGATTGATTTCGTAGGTAAGAAGGATGGTGTTCCATTTGATGGTGGTGCAGCTGAAGGTTACGACATTGTACTAGGCAGTGGAAGCTTCATTCCAGGCTTTGAGGAAGGTATTGTTGGCAAGAAGCCAGGCGAGAAGTTTGATATTGATCTTACTTTCCCAGACAACTACCACGTAGCTGACCTAAAGGGTGCGCCTGTAGTATTTACCGTTACTCTTAACGAAGTTAAGGAAGTAGTTGAACCTGAATTGACTGATGAGCTAGCTCAGAAGGCTGGTCCATTCAAGACTGTTAAGGATCTAAAGGATGATATTAAGCGTGAAATCACTACTCAAAAAGAGCGTGAAGCTGACGAGCGCTACAAAGATGACATCGTAAAGAAGATTGTTGAAACTTCAGAAATTCCAGTACCAGAAGTACTACTAAGTGACCAGCAAGCATCTATCGAGCGAGACATGCAGCAGAACCTAATGTATCAGGGTGTGACTGTTGATATGTATCTAGCAGATAAGGGATTCAAGGATCGTGAAGATTGGATCGAGCGCGAAGTTAAGCCAGCTGCTGAAGCACGCGTTAAAGCTGGCCTAGCTCTAGCAGAGATTAGTAAGGTAGAGAAGGTTGAAGCGACTGACCAAGAATTGCTAAAGCGAATGAACCAACTAGGCACTCAGTATCCAGATGAGAAGACTAGGGAGCAGCTAAAGACTCCTGAAGCTCAAAGGGACCTTGCTAACCGCATTCTGACTGAAAAGACTATCGACCTACTTGTCGACTACAACAAGAAGTAGTACTATAGTCGATGGTTCCTGGCACAGAATAGGAGAAACATGGATTCTAAGCACGATTCTCGCGCTGACAATGATAACTTCCGATTCGGCCAGTATTCGCCTCAGGCATCTCTCGGTACTCTTTTGAGGCCGGTTGCCGATCGAGTCACATCTACAGTTGAAACTCTTCGCCACAAAGCGATCGAACTCAATCAGCAGCGTCGCTGCGAAAGGTATAATCGTCTGATTGAGGACGTCAACTAAAATCTAACCACCACCCCCGCAACAGATTTACTTCAGCTGCCAGGAACCCTTTTCCAGAACAATTTAGCACTCGATTGATTCGAGTGCTATTTTTTAGTATACTAATAGTATTATGATAAAACCTACAGATTATCTAGTACCAACAGTAATCGAGCAAACCCCAACCGGTGAGCGGGCTTTTGACATCTATTCACGGCTATTAAATGAACGCGTAATCTTCCTTGGTGAAGACGTTAACGAGCGAACAGCTAACCTAGTAGTAGCTCAGCTACTTCATCTAGCATATGAAGACGACTCAAAGGACATTAAGCTCTATATCAATAGTCCGGGTGGAAGTGTATACGATGGCCTGGCTATCTATGACACCATTCAATACATCAAGCCTGACGTACAAACCATCGGCATAGGCCTTCAGGCTAGTATGGGGGCGTTCTTACTTAGTAGCGGAACAAAGGGTAAGCGAATCGCTCTACCGAATAGCCGTATTATGATTCACCAGCCAAGTAGCGGTACCCAGGGTAAGATTAGTGATCAGGAGATTACACTTCGTGAAGGTCTATTCCTTAAGAAGAAGCTCAATGAAATTCTAGCTAAAAATACTGGTCAGAAGATATCTAAGATAGAAAAAGATGCCGATCGTGACTTCTGGATGAGTGCTAAGGAGGCTAAGGAGTATGGTCTAATCGACCAGGTTATTGAAAGCCTTTAGTTAAAGTTATGAACATAGAGTAATACCATCCTGTAAGGGGTGGTATTTTATATTTAGCAAGTATTATTGAAGTAATTAGAAGCGTATGTAAGGCTAGGTATTCTTCTACAGTAATGGATGAGTACATGCTATTAGAGGGTTTTGTAGTGGCTATCTTTGTTTTTCACGGATTTGATAGTGACGGGGTGTATATTAAGCATAAAATATATTACTTCTATATATGATTGAATTCTAAGATGCTATCGCAATAATTATGCTATGATGCTTATATTATTCAGGCCAACTTAAGGAGGCAGTTATGGCTAATAGGTATACAAACACAGTTACAAAATCTTACGGCAATAGACTAGGGCAATCGTTTAAGAATATAGTTCTAGGGTTAATTTTGTTTATAGCCTCATTCGTAATCCTTTGGATTAATGAAGGTAATTCAGTTAGAGTGCAAGACGGACTTAATGAAGGTAAAAAAGCACTAGTAGAGATAGACGAGCCAGTTCTTGATTCTAGTAATAAAGATAGACTAGTGTACGTGACAGGTGAAGCCACTAGTTCGGATATAGTTAATGATGAAGTTTTCGGAGTCTCTTCAAAAGGTCTTATGCTCAAGCGTAAGGTAGAAATGTATCAATGGAGAGAAGATAAGGAAAGTACTTCCCAGGAGTCGTTAGGTGGCTCTGAGGAAACTACCACCGAATATACTTACACAAAAGTTTGGTCTGATAAAGAAATAAACTCTAACCATTTCTTTAAAAAGGAAGAATACCGAAATCCTTCAGAGATGCCCTTTAAATCCAAGGATATAAAAGACTCTGAGGCTAGATTGGGGGATTTTGCTCTGTCTGACTCTATAGTTTCAAAAATCGATAGAGAGCAAGAAGTAGATGTATCTAATTTAGATATATCAGTGTTTCCTGGCTTGAAAGTTGAAGGTAAGTACTTAATGCTGTCGGGTGGTAGTAGTTATGGTGCTACTAATAATAGTCTTTCGCTAATAAATCCTACAGGTGAAGAAACTGCGACTACGACAAATAACTCTGCGCTGCCTAACATAGGTGATATTCGAATCAGTTATACCGTAGTAACGGAAGGACCTGTGTCTATTGTAGCCAAGCAGACCAATAACGGGCTGGGCGCCTACACTACAGAGAATGGCACTAAGTTAGAAATGGTAGAATCAGGCGATCACTCAGCTGAAGAGTTATTTTCTGCGCAGGAAAACAATAACAAAATTACAACTTGGCTGGTTAGAGTCGGTGGATTTATAGCTATGTGGGTAGGGTTGATGCTAATATTAGGCCCAATATCTATGTTGCTAGCTTTTATACCAGTTTTGAAAAGTATTACAGGATTTATCGCTGGTCTATTCACATTCTTCGTAGCATTAATCCTAACCTTGTTAACAATAGCTGTTGCTTGGTTGTTTTACCGAC
>CAYZJK010000005.1:0-20405 GCA_964479125.1 uncultured Candidatus Saccharibacteria bacterium | reverse complement strand
GTAGCATTAATCCTAACCTTGTTAACAATAGCTGTTGCTTGGTTGTTTTACCGACCGTTGCTGTCCCTGTTGTTAATAGCTGCTATAGCTGTAGCTTTAGTTCTAATTAAGGTGCTTGTTATCAATAAGGTTAAAAATAAACCCGGTAGCGTACCGCCGTCCAGCGGAGACGACTCTAGGGGAGGCGAAACAGGCAAGGCGAATGAAATTATCCAATCATCTCATGTCGCACCTTCATCGCAGCGTGCCGGTGTAGAGGTACCTCAAAGAGACCAACCTCTGTCTTCAGGTAGTGAACGTAGTGAGTCTTCAAGGTCTATTGAACGTAGAGGTTGATAACTCCATTGTCATATTTTAACCACTCTATTTTAGGGTGGTTATTATTTTACTAGTGAGTTGGGGGGTAGGTATGAAAAGATTAGTGGGGATATTCTAAGTAAGATATGTACATTCAGATATTATCAATATGCGGAAAATATTTAATAACGCTACCTTTAAGTGTTTGACAAATATCCTATCGGTGGGTGAAAGCAGCTCACCAAGGCTTGGCTCTACCAATAGTTCCTCTAGTCATAAACCTACCAATAACAAGCAATCTAGCCCCGGATTTACAATCGTAGAGCTACTCGTTGTTATTGTAGTGATTGGTATATTAGCTGCTATTAGCGTTGGCTTATAACGGAATACAGAATAGGGCATACGACAACACCGTCCAGTCAGACTTAAAGTGTATTGCTAAAGGATTTGAGCTCTATAAGATCGATAATATAGGTGAAATATATCCACGTGAGGATTTATCTAACTCTAATCCTTCTTTTAAATATCCTGTATCAAAGGATGCCTATATGACTGTATGCAATACTTATAATCTGTTAAACTGTGTTATTAACTCAGGTCGAGGATTCGCATTGGTTACTCAGAGTAAGTCGGGTAAATATTTTACTATATCTAGCTTAAGTAGTAATCCAAGGCTTGTTGCCGATAATATTACTCTCGCTAATCTCACTTCATGCTCGGTGGTGGCGCCAGGTTCAAGTGCTAATGGGGTGGGATATGGCAACAACGCATGGCGAAATTGGACAGCTGGTTAAGAGTTTTGTAGCATCGGCGAATCGCGCTATTGACCCTACGTGATCGTCATTGTAATATAGAGTCATAAATTGACCATCGAGTCATTGTCTCGTCTTATTTTTTGTGGTACAATTCTACTAAGAAGTAGTGTACCCTTTATTCGATTGCTTTCGTGCTGGCACCACCAAAACATGATAAAGGGAAGAATCTTCGGCGCCGATTCAATCACTAAACAAATAATTGCGAGGAGTTACGATGGCTAATCATTCACCTAGTGTGAAGGGTCGTGTCTTTTTTACTGAGGACGACACTGCATTAGATATCCCGGATCTTATCGAGCACCAGAAGCAGTCATGGCGTGAATACGTCGAGACTGGACTGGGCGAGGTATTTGCCGAGATTAACCCGATAGAAGACTATACGGGTCAGAAGCTAGAACTAAGGTTTAAGGGGTATGAATTCCAGGACCCTAAAAACAGCGTTCGGTTTGCAAAAGAAAATAATATTACTTTTGATGCGCCGCTACATGTCGACATCGAGCTTACCAACAAGGTAACCGGTGAAGTTAAAGAGCAGAACATCTACCTTGGTGATTATCCATGGATGACTGACCGCGGTACCTTTATCATTAACGGTACAGAGCGTGTAGTCGTATCTCAGCTTATTCGAAGCTCTGGTGTATTCTTCACTGCAGATAACATTGCAGGTCGAAACCAGTACAACGCTAAGCTAATTCCAGGCCGTGGTGCATGGCTTGAGTTTGAAACAGCTAACAACGGTGCTCTATATGTAAAGATCGACCGCCGACGTAAGCTACCAGTTACAACTCTTCTACGTGCTCTAGGTATGGGCAAGAAGAGCGAAATTAAGGCTGCTTTTGAAGATGTTGATAACGGTGAAGTTCGCTACATCGATACAACTCTTGAAAAAGATCCTTCAACCGGTACTAACGAAGCTCTAATTGAGGTTTACCGCCGGCTACGTCCAGGTGACCTAGCAACAGTTGAGAACGCTCGTGGAATGATTGAGCGCATGTTCTTCGACTTCAAGCGCTTCGACTACAGCCGTGTTGGTCGCTACAAGATTAACAAGCGCCTTGGTATTGATCTACCTAACACAACTGAAAACCGTGTTTTCCAGGTATCTGACCTAATCGCTATCATTAAAGAGTTAATCCGACTAAACAATACTCAAGAGCCAGCAGACGACATCGACTCACTATCTAACCGACGCGTAAACCTAGTAGGTGAGCTAGTTGGCCGACAGTTCCGAATCGGTATGCTACGTATGCAGCGAAACGCAATGGACCGAATGAGTATGTCAGACATCGAAACTGTTACTCCAAGCCAGCTAATCAACGCTCGCCCAGTAGTAGCTGCAGTTCGAGAATTCTTCGCAAGCTCACAGCTATCACAGCTAATGGATGAAACTAACCCGCTAGCTGAGCTTTCACACAAGCGACGCCTAAGCTCAATGGGTCCTGGTGGTCTATCTCGTGAGCGTGCCGGATTTGACGTTCGTGACGCCCACCCAACTCACTACGGACGACTTTGTTCTGTTGAGACTCCAGAAGGCGCCAACATTGGTCTAGTACTTAACCTTGCAGCTTATGCTCGTGTTAACGAATACGGATTCCTAGAGACTCCATACCTACGTGTTAAGGACGGTAAGCTAACTGATGAGCTAATCTACCTAGATGCTGATCAGGAGCGAACTGAAATTATCGCTGACGCTGGTGCTGAGCTAAACGAAGACGGTACTTTCAAGGAAGATCGTGTCTCTGCTCGTATTGAAATGCAGCCAGGACAGGTTGACGTATCAGAAGTGACTCTTATGGACGCTGCCCACAAGCAGGTGCTAGGATCAACTGCTGGCCTGATTCCATTCATTGAAAAGAACCGTATTGACCGATCTCTAACTGGTTCAAACATGCAACGACAGGCTGTGCCACTTATTAAGCCTGAAGCTCCAGTTGTAGGTACAGGTATCGAACATATCGTAGCCAAGAACTCTAGCCAGTTAATCCTAGCCGAAGGTGATGGTGAAGTTGTTAGAGCTGACGGTGACATCGTTACTGTTAAGTACAAAGACGGACAGAAGAGCTACGAGCCAGTTCACTTCGATAAGTCTAACGACGACCGTTCGATCAACCAGAAGGTACGTGTTGCACGTGGCCAGAAGGTTAAGGAAGGCGACATTCTAATCGAAGGTGCTTCAATTGCTGAAGGTGAAATCGCTCTAGGTCGTGACCTACGAGTAGCCTTCATGCCTTGGGGTGGATACAACATGGACGACGCGATCATTATTAGCCGACGCCTAGTTGAAGATGACACTCTAACCAGCATTAACATTAAGGACTACACAGTAGAAGTGCGTGAAACCAAGCTTGGTAACGAAACTACTACCCGTGACATCCCTAACGTTAACGAATACAGCCTACGTCACCTAGACGAAAACGGTATCGTTCAAGTTGGTTCAGAAGTTAAGGCTGGAGACGTACTAGTTGGTAAGATTACTCCTAAGGGTGAGCAAGAGCTCAGTTCTGAAGAGCGACTACTGCGTGCAATCTTTGGTGAAAAAGCTAAGGATGTACGAGATACCTCACAGCGTATGAGTAACACTGGTGCTGGTAAGGTAGTAGCCGTACGTGAATTCACACGCGAAAACGGTCACGATCTTAAGTCAGGTGTTCTAAAGCAGATCCAGATCTTCGTAGCACAGACTCGCAAGATTGCAGTTGGTGACAAGATGGCTGGACGACACGGTAACAAGGGTGTGGTAGCTAAGATTCTACCAGTTGAAGATATGCCATTTACAGAAGATGGTGTACCAGTAGACGTAATCCTAAACCCACTAGGTGTTCCAAGTCGTATGAACATTGGACAGCTATTTGAAACTCACCTTGGTCTAGCAGCTCAGGCTCTAGGTTATAAGGTAGCAACCCCACCATTTAACGGTGTGCCAATTGAGAAGATTTCATCTGAGCTAGAAAAAGCTGGTTATGCCGCTGACGGTAAGAGCCAACTATATGACGGCCGAACGGGTGAGCCATTCGAAGAGCGCACAACTGTTGGTGTGATGCACATGATTAAGCTACACCACATGGTGTCTGACAAGATCCACGCAAGGTCAACTGGTCCATACGCTATGGTTACCCAGCAGCCTCTAGGTGGTAAGGCACAAAACGGTGGTCAAAGGTTCGGAGAGATGGAGGTTTGGGCACTTGAAGCTTATGGCGCAGCCGCAACCCTTCAGGAAATGTTAACCATCAAGTCTGACGACGTTTACGGACGTGCTAAGGCTTACGAATCGATTATTAAGAACGAGCCAATTGTTGGTCCAAAGCTTCCTGAATCATTCAACGTTCTTGTGAAGGAACTTCAGGGACTTGGTCTACGTGTTGACCTAATTGACGAACACGAAGCAATTGATGCTGACGACGCTATAGTTGACCGAGCTAAAGATGATGCAAACTTCGCGACTGAGGCGGTTAAGGATGCAGCACTAACTGAAGAAGTTAACATCGAAGCTGACCTTGATGAAGGTGGCGTATCTATTGATGAAATTGCAAAGCAGGAAGAATCTCTTGCTGATGCTGAAGAAGAAACATATAAGGAGGAGGCGTAATGTCACGAGTAGTACAGACGAATAGTATTGCCGATTTCGATGCTGTGCGAGTGGCCGTAGCTAGTCCTGAGGATATCCTCAAGTGGAGTTATGGTGAAGTCACCAAGCCAGAAACGATTAACTATAGGACACAAAAACCTGAGCGTGATGGTCTTTTCTGTGAGCGAATTTTCGGTCCAGTAAAAGACATCAACCCTCATGACAGCAAACTCAAGGGCGTACGCTCTCGAGAAATGGCTGTCGATAAGAACGGTGAGCTAGTAACTAAGAGCGTAGTTCGACGTGAACGAATGGGTCATATCGAACTAGCAGCTCCAGTTGCTCACATCTGGTTCATGCGTGGTACTCCAAGTGCCATGAGCCTAATTCTAGGTATTACAGTACGTAACCTAGAGCGAATTGCTTACTTCGCTAGCTACGTTATCCTTGACGTGGACGAAGAGAAGCGAGATCAGTTCCTAGCTGACCTAGAAGCTGAGACTGAAGCAGGACGAGCTGCAATTAAGATTCGCTATGAACGAGAAGCTGAAAAAGAAGGTGCTGATGTAAAGCAGCTTGCTGAAGAGCAGACTCGTGAAGTTGAAGAGCTTAATGAAAGCTACAACACTAAGAAAGCTCAGCTAGACAGCCTTGTTAAGGGCTCTCTAATGAGCGAAGTAGAGTACCGAAACCTAGAAGAAGACTACGAAGAAATTATCGAAGTTGGAATGGGCGGTAAGGCTCTAAAGCGACTACTTGATGAAATCGAACTTAGCGAGCTAATCAAGCAGCTAACTGAAGAAGCAGAAACTGCTAAGGGTCAGCGCGAGAAGAAGATTCTTAAGCGACTCAAGGTATTAGAAGGTATGGAAGCGGCTGGTATTAAGCCTAGCTCTCTAGCCCTAACTGTTATTCCAGTGATCCCACCAGACCTACGTCCAATGGTGGCTCTAAACGGTGGACGATTTGCGACTTCTGACCTTAACGACTTATACCGACGCGTAATCAACCGAAACAATCGTCTTAAGAAGCTAGTCGACCTAAACGCTCCTGAAGTTATCTGCCGCAATGAAATGCGAATGCTTCAAGAAGCGGTTGACGCTCTAATTGATAACTCAGCTGCTCGTGGTGGCCGTGTTGTTAACGCTAGCGGTGGTCGACGACGCCTAAAGAGTATCTCGGACATGCTTAAGGGTAAGCAGGGACGATTCCGTCAGAACCTACTTGGTAAGCGTGTAGACTACTCAGGGCGATCTGTAATTGTGGTTGGTCCTAAGCTAAAGATTGACGAATGTGGTGTGCCTAAGGCTATGGCTCTAGAGCTATTTAAGCCATTCGTAATTAGCTGGCTAATCCGTAATGAGTTCGCACACAACATCCGTTCTGCAACTCGTCTAATCGAAGCTGGTGATACAGCAGTATGGGACGCACTTGATGAAGTTATCAAGGATCGCTACGTACTACTTAACCGTGCTCCGTCACTTCACCGTCTATCTATCCAGGCATTCAAGCCAGTACTAGTAGAAGGTAAGGCTATCCAACTTCACCCGCTTGTAGCTAACGGATTTAACGCTGACTATGACGGTGACCAGATGGCTGTTCACTTACCACTATCTGAAGAGGCACAAGAAGAAGCTCGAACTCTTATGAGCGCGACCAACAACCTTCTTAAGCCAGCTGATGGTGCTCCAGTTCTAAACATTGGTCAGGATATCGTTCTAGGTAACTACTACCTAACTTACGACAAGCCAAGTGCTCAGACTAAGGAGCGAAAGTCATACAGCTCTGTATACGAAGCTGAAATGGCTTACGACAACGGTAAGATCGAACTACAGACTCCAATCCGAATCTTCGCTAAGGGTGAAGTTCGTGACACTACTCTAGGACGAGTAATGTTCAACGAAATTCTTCCTGAAGACTATCCATTTGATAACAATGTCCAAAACAAGAAGCAGCTAAAGAAGGTTCTAGCTCGTGTCTTCGACCGCTACGGTGCAGAAGAAACAGCTCGCCTAGCTGACCGAATGAAGGGACAAGCTTTCCGCTTCGCGACTATCGCGGCTGTATCAACTGGTAAGGACGACTACATCTCATTCCCAGAAATCGATGAGTTCATCGCCGAGGGTGATGCAAAGACTGCATTAATCTCTGACCAGTACGATGAAGGTCTAATTACCGAAGAAGAACGATACAACCTAACTGTTGGCGCATGGCGACAGGTGGACAACACAGTAACTGACTTCCTAAAGTCTAAGCTTGCTGACATGGACACCAGTATCTCTCTGATGGTTAACTCAGGTGCTCGTGGTGACATCTCTAACGTTAAGCTAGCCTCAGCTATGATTGGTATCCAGGTGGATGCAACCAACCGAGAGATTGAGCTTTCTATTCGCTCAAACTACAAGGAAGGTCTATCTAGCCTTGAAGCTTTCGTGGCAACACGAGGTGCACGTAAGGGTCTAATTGACACCGCTCTTAAGACAGCTGACTCAGGTTACCTAACTCGACGTCTAGTAGACGTGAGCCAGGACGTGTTTACAGTTGATGACGAAGAAGGTGACGACCAAGGATTCGCTATCTACCGCTCAGAGTCTGAAGAAACTATGATTAGCTTCAGCGACCGACTATTCGGACGTTACACAGCTAAGCCAGTTCCAGGACACGTTGATGCGGATAAGCTAATTACCCGATCAATCGCTGACGGTATTGAAGCTGATGATTCAGTTCAAGAAGTTTACATCCAGAGCGTTCTATCAACTAACAACCTACGCGGTATCCCACGCAAGAGTTACGGTGTAGACATGGCTACTGGTAAGTTAGTTGGACGAGCACAGCCAGTTGGTGTTATCGCAGCTCAGTCAGTTGGTGAGCCAGGTACACAGCTAACTCTACGTACCTTCCACAACTCTGGTGTAGCCGGTGGCGACATCACCCAGGGTCTTCCACGAGTTGAAGAGCTCTTCGAAGCCAGGACTCCAAAAGGACAGGCTTATATTACTGAAGTAGCTGGTCTAGTGGACGTATGGGAAGACGGACGAAACTACATCGTTCAGGTAACTCCAGACTCAGGCAAGGTAGAAAAGATCGAACTAGACGGACGAAAGCTTTCTGTGAAGGAAGGTTCAAACGTTAAGATCGGTGACGTCATTGCAACAGGCGACGAAGGTGTGGCTCCTCTAGTAGCTCCATTCGACGGCGTAATTGAAGCAACTGACACAACTATCGTTCTAGCTGCTAACGCAAGTGCACCAGCTCGCTACGAAGTTCCTACAACAGCACAACTGGTGGTGTCTGCAGGTGACCGAGTTGAGCCAGGTGATCGACTAACAACCGGTTCTATGAACCTTCAGGATCTAATGCGATTCAAGGGTACTCTAGAAACTCAAAGGTACATCATCAATGAGATTCTACGTATCTACGCCGCACAGGGTCAGGACGTGGCAGACAAGCACCTTGAGATCATCGTGCGACAAATGTTTAGCCGAGTTCAGATTGAAGAGCCAGGTGATTCAAGCTTCCTAACTGGAGACATCGTCTCTAAGGCAGCTGTAGTCGAAGAGAACGAACGTCTAGCTGCTGAAGGTAAGGAGCTAGTTGGTTACCAACAGCTTCTACTAGGTATCACTAAGGTATCTATCTGGAGCGACAGCTTCCTGTCTGCTGCATCATTCCAAGACACTACTCGCGTATTGATTAATGCTGCAACCAGCGGACGAGTTGACCGACTACATGGTCTAAAGGAAAACGTTATCATCGGACGACGAATTCCTGTTGGCACCGGTGCTTATGCATACGGCCGAAACGCAGGTCTTGGAGACGAGAGCGTAGCTGAAGAAGAAACTTCAGTTGAAGCAATCGAAGAAGACGTTGCACAAGCTTAGTCTTCTGACTAAGTAACCAAATAAGACCCTTTCCACCAGGAGAGGGTCTTTTGGTTTGGTAAGCTAGTAGTATGAATATGAATGATTATCAAAAGCTAGCTCTAAAGACAGCAGACTTAGAGCGCAAGAACGAACTGTATCACTTAGTCTTGGGTTTGGTGGGCGAGAGTGGTGAGATCGCTGAGAAGGTTAAGAAGCTAATTAGAGACCATGATAGTGATGAGTCTAAGTTAGATAAAGATGACATTTCAAAAGAGCTCGGTGACGTTTTATGGTATATTGCAGTCCTGTCTGAATACTTGGGTGTGCCGCTTGAGGATATAGCTCAGAACAACATCGACAAACTTGCTAGTCGGCAGAGTCGAGGCACTCTATCTGGTTCTGGCGATAACCGCTAAGGTTTTTCGCCCTTTCTTGTGCTATATATAAGAGGTTAGGTCTATGCTTAAGCCTATAGTATAATCTAGGGTGAAAACAGTGGGTAAATCTTAAAGGGTAGAAAAATTAAAACCAGGCAAAAATTAATTAGGTCTAATAAACATGCTCTAACTAAATTAACAGGTGGCTCTTATAAGCCTGGTTTTACCATCGTCGAATTATTGATCGTTATAGTCGTTATCGCAGTGTTAGCGGCTATTTCTATTGTGGTTTACAACATGGTTCAAAACCAAGCTATCCAATCAACACTTAAGTCTGACCTGCGCAATGCTTCAGCGACTCTTGGTGCTGCTAATGCCTCACAGGGTCGGTATCCTTCTGCAATAGATGCAGCTGGTGAGACTGATGAGAGTGTCGACTTTGTGGCGAGTGATGGTGTTCGTGTTCAATACAGTCTTCTCGAGGATAACCAGTACTGCCTGTCAGCTAGCTCAACCAAGCGAGGAGCCTACGCCTTCCATATCACTCACGACCAGTCCGAGCCGGTGGAAGGTGTCTGTGATGGACAAGAGGCGCCAGGGCCAGGGCAGGGTAGTGGGCCCCCACCTACTGGTGGTGAGCCGGGAGGGCCGGGTGGCGGCGGTAGTACGCCCGAGATAGTTAAAGCTGATATCAAAAATCTATCGTTCACTGATACAAGTGGATACACTTCGCAGTATCACGTCTGGTCAAGTCATATCGATACCGGTAAGCCGATCGGCATGCTATTCCATATGCACGGTGATATGGCGTGGGAGTTTAATAACCCAGAATCCGATCTATATATCGGCGGAGCTAATGGTATTCATGCTCAGGCAGTAAAACGCAACATGGTGTTGGTTGTGCCAAAAGCCCCAGACCAGGAAGGTGATGTAACCTGGTGGGAGGATTACACGATTATTATCAACTGGACTTACCGCTTCGTTCCTAAGATGTTAAACGACTTCCATGTCGATCGAAGTCGAGTCTGGTTCTCAGGTTTCTCTGGCGGAGCCGAGTACATAAGCTACTATGGCCTGCCATATGTCTTTAGGCAGTCTGGCATTACTGGTGGTGGCGCAGTTATTATTGGTGGCGGCGGATCACCGCAGTCATATCTTCCATCACTACCAAAGTCGACTAATATTCCAGGTCCATTTCCACTGACATGGTATGTAGGTGAGTTCGATGACGGTACGAATGCATATGATAACTTCGACGCGCTCGAAGCCTCAAGAAGAGGCGAGCTTTACTATCGCAACAACGGCTGGGATACAGAGCGAATCATAATCCCAGGCTATGAGCACACTATCCATCGTAAGTACGGCGAGGTGATTGATGAGGCTATGAATAAGGCTGGGTTTACAGGTGTTTAGTCGGCTCATCTACTAAAAAAGGTTGTCAGCTCTTATGTAAGCATAAGCATTTACGTTAAGCTTGTTGAGTATGTTTAAAGAAGTTAAGTCTAATTTCAATAAGCCTGCCTTTACTATTGTTGAGCTACTAGTCGTTATCGTAGTTATTGGAATTCTAGCGGCTATATCTATCGTGACCTACAACGGAGTGTTAGATCGAGCAAGGACAGTTGCTATTTAGTCTGATCTGTCTAACGCCTCTAAGCAGTTAGCCATGTATTCCATCTACAATGGATCATATCCATATAACGCCAGTACGCTTTATGATTCTCAGCACCATAGTTTAAAGGGTGTGTTTAGTAGCTCTGCTGGTACTGATCCGTATCATTTATTGATGTATTGCACTGATGGAAGAGATTATGTTTTGGCAGCTAGGCACGAGCCTTCAAGCCCAACTAGATATACAATTGTAACGTCAGATGGCAGGGTTCGTGAAGCCGACTCGTCAGTTCCAGCTACAGCTAGTGCTACTACTTTATGCACTGCTTTAGGTTTCCCTGAAGAAACTCATGTCTATAGAACTTGGATTAAGTCGTACAGTACTACTAATCGTGGTTGGAGTACAAATCTCTAGGTTAAGTTAAGTGCTCCGCTATTGATGTCGGGGTGGATAAATGCTACAATATCAGATGAGTTTCCTCTTTTACATGCGAGCTATGAAATGAATGTGTACACATAGCGACCAATGGTAAAAGGTAAAGACATGAACACAATATGCTGAATTGATGTTCATAAGATATGTGTAAATTTTATAAGGAGTAGGATTTAATGCCGACTATTAATCAGTTAGTGCGCAAGCCTCGCCGAACAGCTAAGAAAGCTTCTAGCTCTCCAGCTCTAGGTAAGATTCATAACGCACTTAAGGTACGTTACCGCGACCAAAAAGCTCCACTAAAGCGTGGCGTTTGTATTCGTGTAACTACTAAAACACCAAAGAAGCCTAACTCAGCGCTTCGAAAAGTTGCACGTGTGCGACTTACTAACAACCAGGAAGTATGGGCATACATCGGTGGTGAGGGTCACAACCTTCAAGAGCACGCCGTAGTGCTAGTACGCGGTGGCCGAGTGCCAGACCTTCCAGGTGTACGCTATCACATCGTACGTGGTGCCCTTGACCTTCAGGGTGTACAAAACCGAAAGCAAGGTCGTTCTAAGTACGGTACTAAGAAGGGAGACAACTAGTCATGCCACGAAAAGTAACCCGAAAGCTACAGCGCGAACTAAGTCCAGATCGACGCTACCAGAGCGTTCAAGTACAGCGCCTAATCAACAAGTCTATGCTTGATGGTAAGAAGCTAGTTGCTGAACGAGCTGTTTATACAGCACTTGAAAACGCAGCTAAGAAGCTTGATAGCGAAAACCCTCTAGAGGTATTCGAGCGAGCACTTGGTAACGTTGCTCCAAATTTCGAAGTTAAGAGTCGACGAGTCGGTGGTGCTAACTACCAGATTCCATTCCCAGTTCAGGGACACCGACAGATGCACTTTGCATACTCATGGTTAGTACAGGCTGCACGCTCACGAAGCGGTATGTCATACGCTAAGCGACTTGAGCTTGAAATCATCGATGCTTACAACGAAACTGGTGCTGCCTTCAAGAAGAAGGAAGACACACACAAGATGGCTGAAGCCAACCGTGCATTCGCACACTTTGCACGCGGCTAAGTGAAAGCTCTTGCGATAAATACGGGTTTTTGCCCGTATTTTCGTGCGAGAGAAACCCCGCCTACACTAGTTACAGAGGTCTAATTCTGTTAATATAGTGTATGAAGTGCTCCTATGTTCAAAACTTGGAGCAGGAGATTATTTAATTAAGTAAGGAACATTTAATGGCAGATAAAAACATTGCCCTCGATAAATTCCGTAATATTGGTATTATTGCCCACATTGACGCAGGTAAGACTACGACAACTGAAGGTATCCTTTACCGTACGGGTATCAATCACAAGATTGGTGCGACTCACGAAGGTGAATCAACAACAGACTGGATGGCTCAGGAAAAAGAGCGTGGTATTACTATTACCTCAGCTGCGGTAACCGCTTTCTGGAAAGGCCACAAAGTTAACATCATCGATACACCGGGTCACATCGACTTTACCGCAGAGGTAGAGCGAAGCCTTCGTGTTCTTGATGGTGCTGTTACTGTTTTCGACGGTAAGGTTGGTGTAGAAGCACAGACTGAAACTGTATGGCGCCAGGCTAACAAGTACGGCGTGCCTCGTATTTGCTTCATTAACAAGATCAACCAGATTGGTGGTGACTTCCACAAGGCCCTGCAGACAATCCATAACCGTCTATCTCGAAACGCTTTCCCTATCCACCTTCCAATTGGATTTGAGAAGGATATCAACGGTGTTGTTGACCTAATTGAAATGAAAGCTTACACCTACACAGATTTCTCTGATCATGAGCTAGTCGAAGGTGAAATCCCAGCTGACATGGTTGAAAAGGCTAAGAACGCTCGAAGCCTACTAGTTGAAAACGCTGTTGAAGCTGACGACGAACTAATGATGCGCTTCCTAGAAGAAGGCGAAGAGTCTATCACTAACGAAGAGCTAAAGAAAGCTCTACGTAAGCGAGTACTGCAAGGTGACTTCTACCTAGTTACCGGTGGTGACGGACGTGGTGTAATCGTAGAAAAGGTTCTTGACCTTGTTACTGATTACCTTCCAAGCCCACTAGACGTTGACTCAATCTGGGGTACAGATCCAAAGACTGGTGACCAAATCGAGCGCAAGCCTACTGAAAAGGATCCTATGTCAGGCCTAGCCTTCAAGGTTGCAACTGACCCATTCGTAGGTAAGCTAATTTTCGTACGTGTATACAGTGGTAAGATTACTGCTGGTTCATACATCTACAACTCAATGACTGGTAAGAAAGAACGAGTTGGACGTATCGTACGTATGCACGCTGATAAGCGAGAAGAAATCTCGGAACTATCTGCTGGTGACATCGCGGCTGTCGTAGGTCTTAAGGATACAACTACTGGTGCTACTCTATGTGAAGTAGGTAACCCAATCATCCTTGAGTCTATCGACTTCCCAGAGCCACCTGTATCGATTGCGGTTGAGCCAAAGACTAAGGCTGACCAAGAAAAGATGGGTGTTGCCCTACAGCGACTAGCTGAAGAAGATCCAACTTTCCGTATCCACACCGACGAAGAGACCGGTCAGACCATCATGAGCGGAATGGGTGAGCTTCACCTAGATATCCTAGTTGACCGAATGAAGCGAGAGTTCAAGGTTGAAGCGAACATTGGTGAGCCTCAAGTTGCCTTCCGTGAGTCAATTAAGAGCACTGTTGAAGTACAGGGTAAGCACGCTAAGCAGTCTGGTGGACGTGGTCAATACGGTGACGTATGGATTCGCCTTGAACCAAACGAGCCAGGTAAGGGCTTCGAGTTCTTCGACGAAATTAAGGGTGGTGTGGTTCCTCAGGAATACCGACCAGCTGTACAGAAGGGTATTGCTGAAACTCTAGACGGCGGTGTTATCGCTGGCTACCCAGTAGTAGACGTTAAGGCTACTCTATACGACGGAAGCTACCACGACGTTGACTCTTCTGAACTAGCCTTCAGCCTTGCAGGTAGCCTTGCTGCCCGTGAAGGTGTTAAGAAAGCTAACCCAGTTCTTCTAGAGCCAGTCATGAAGGTTGAAGTTACTACTCCTGAAAGCTTCATGGGTGACATCATCGGAGATCTAAACTCACGACGTGGACGAATTGATGCGATGGAAGATCTTCCAGGTGGCATCAAGCTAATCCGTGCATTCGTGCCTCTAGTAAGTATGTTTGGTTACACTAACGACCTGCGCTCAATGAGCCAAGGACGTGCAGTATCTACTATGGAAATCCATCAGTACGAAGAAGTACCGCCAAACGTGGCACAGGAAATTATCGAAAAGCGAAGCTCTAAGTAAGCCGCTCGATATACAATCAAGCAGCTACCATCTCGGTAGCTGTTTTTGTTTAGGTGTATGTGAGTTTGAGTAACCTTGAAGGCTGCGCTGTGATAAGGGAACTTATAATTCAACGTAATCCAGACAAGGGGCAGATTGACATCGGTGAAATTCTAGAAGTAGGCAGTAATGAAGTTAAAGTCGATGAAGAGGGAGGTGAGATAGTTACTCTTGCGCTAGGTGCAGTGCGTTATGCCTATACTAAAGTGGGTGATAAGGTAAGGATTTATCGAGACGGTGATACGTCGATGGTAATGCCGCTAAGTCCGCGAACTGAAAATGAAGAATACTCAGGATCTGAATACCGAAGAATTAACGAATACATCTACATTATCTTAACTATTTTATTTGCAGCAGTTGGAGTGCAGAGATTTGTGCGTGGTCAAGTTGGGTTGGGTATCTTTATGCTGCTAGTGGGTTGGTGGATTACTCTCGGTATCTGGCCACTAGTTGATATGATTATTAGTCTAGTCAAGCTTCCTCGGTATGCTGGTGACAACTACATTTTCAATAGTAGTGGACGCTGGGTTAAGTAGGCAGTAGGCATAAAGACAACACCCTGCCGGAGAGGGCAGGGTATATTAGCTTACTTGATGAGAGTTTTATCTCCAGCTCTTGAGATAGTTACCTCGCTTACATCTTCCGGCAAGCCGTCACTAATGAGCTCTGCGGCTAGAGGGTTTAGTACTTCTTTTTGTATCAGCCTCTTGAGTGGTCGTGCTCCAAAGATTGGATCATAGCCAGCTTTACTTAGGTAGTCTTTTAGACTCTGGTCGAAGTTAACCTTTATCTGTCGGTTATTCATAACAAGCTTTTCGACGTATCCGAGTTGGACATTAACTATCTGGCTCATTGCCTCTTCTGTGATTCGATTAAAGATAGCTATGTCATCTATACGGTTAATGAACTCGGGTCTAAAGTGCTTCCTTAGGTCTTCCATCAATAGCTGCTCAATGTCTTCAAGGTTGTCGCCCTTAAATTCAATGATACGCTCTGCACCAATATTACTAGTCATAATGATAATCGTATTGGTAAAGTTTACTACTCGACCCTTACCATCAGTTAAGCGACCATCATCTAGCACTTGAAGAAGAACGTTAAACACTTCAGGGTGAGCTTTTTCTATCTCGTCAAATAGTATGACGCTATATGGCCTTCTTCGTACTGCTTCGGTTAGCTGCCCACCTTCATCATGACCAATATATCCAGGAGGCGAACCTATTAGACGGCTGACAGAATGCTGTTCCATGTATTCACTCATATCAATTCGAATCATGGCATTCTCGTCATCAAAGAGCTCTTGGCTTAGTGACTTAGCTACCTCCGTCTTACCAACACCAGTTGGGCCTAGGAACAAGAAAGAGCCAATTGGTCGGTTCTCTTCACTAAGCCCGGCCCTAGATCTTTGAATAGCGCTAGCTATCGCTTCGATTGGCTTATCCTGTCCGATAACTCGGCTCGAGATGTTCCTAGCTAAGTTAGCTAGCTTAGATGCTTCGTCTTCAACCAGTCTTTCAACTGGAATGCCTGTCCAGCGTGCCACGACAGCCGCTACGTCGTCTGGAGTTACGGCTTCGCGCAGTAGTCGTTCATGAGATGGAATAGACTGCAGGGCTTCACGAGCCTCTTTTAGGGCCTTCTGTGTTTCAGGTATTTCACCATATCGTATCCGGCTAGCGATTGTAAGGTCGGCCTCTCGCTCAGCTATATCAAGCTTACTACGTAGGGATTCTAGCTTTTCTACATTCTCATTTACGTTATTAATTAATTCTTTTTCACTATTCCAGCGCTTACTAATAGCATCGGCCTTAACTTTAAGATCTTCAATCTCGGCTTCAATATCTTTCTTGCGCTGCTTAGCATCTTCGCCACGATCTTTCTTTAAGGCCGTCTTTTCGATCTCAAGTTGCATGATACGGTTCTTGAGTCGGTCTAGTTCAATCGGCATGCTCTCTAGCTGCATCTTAAGAGCACTAGTCGCCTCATCAATCAGATCAACAGCTTTGTCAGGTAGGAAGCGGTCTGGAATATAGCGGGTTGATAGGCGAGTGGCGGATACTATCGCATCGTCTGTGATGTGTACTCCGTGGTGGACTTCATATTTCTCTTGTAGTCCACGCAGGATAGCTACTGTATCTTCAAAGCTAGGCTCACCAACATAGACCGGCTGGAATCGTCGCTCTAGGGCAGCGTCCTTTTCTATATACTGTCGATACTCACTAAGAGTAGTGGCACCAATCATGCGGAGCTTGCCACGTGCTAGGGCAGGTTTAAGCATGTTCCCAGCATTAACTGAGCCTTCGCCACCGCCTGCGCCAACCATTGTATGAATCTCATCTACAAACAGAATAATTTCACCAGCTGCTTCATCGACTTCTTTTAAGACACCTTGAAGACGCTGTTCGAACTGACCTTTGTATGATGCTCCAGCCACTAGCGCACTAATCTCAAGGGAGATTAGTCTTTTGTCTCTAAGTGACTCTGGCACGTTTCCAGTAACGATTCTAAGTGCCAGGGCTTCGGCTATGGCTGTTTTACCAACGCCTGGCTCACCAATTAAAACAGGGTTGTTCTTGGTACGCCGACTAAGTACCTGCATAGTTCTTCGTATCTCTTCATCCCTACCAATAACCGGATCAAGTTTACCCTCTCTCGCTAGGGCAGTGATATCTTGACCAAACTCCTGTAGGGGAGACTTTGCTTGCTGTTGATCCATTCTTTATCCTCCTGCTTATCTATATATAATTATATTAAATTAGCACTCTATGGTCAAGAGTGCTAATAATGCTTGGTGTATAGATAATATTTCTCTTCAGGTCGATATATATTCAGCCAGGATTCAGTTAGGGTTGCCATACTGAAGGTACTACCTAGAAGCGCATTAAGCGAATAATACCGTAGGGAGGTACATAATGAAGAAGATTACAAAGTCAGCGATCGAACGGTTGTCTGAAGAACAAGGATCACCAGTATTAAGTATTTACCTACCAACTCATAGGCTACCAGGCCCTCAGCACTCTCAAGAGGATCAAACTAGGTTCAAGAACCTACTCCGCGAAGCTAAGAGCTTAGTCGAAGAAGATGATGTCGATTCTCCGGCACTTAATGAAAACTTAAGCAGTCTTGAGGAGCTAGTGGACAATATGGTGTTTTGGCAAAGCACACTTGAAGGTCTAGCTATCTTTATTGATGAGATGGACGTACATATGTATAAGTCTCCAATCGAGTTCGAGGAGTCAGTGTCTTGTGGTGAATCATTTGATGTCACACCGCTCCATATGGTGAACTCACAAAACCGCAAATTCTATGTTCTATCACTTGCCTTTCATAATCCGAAGCTATACAAAGGTGATGTATATGGGCTAGAGGAAGTAGATGTTAATATACCGAAAAGTCTTGAGGATGCCTTAAACATCGATGAGATGTTTGCCACTAACAAGATGAGGCGCAGCCACCGAGGCGGCCCTACAGGCGTAACTGGTACGACCACTCCGCATGGTGAAGGAGATACATCCGAGGCTGGTGATGCTGAAAGGCTACAATACTTTAAGATCATTGAGCAAAGAATAACAGACTATCCAGACTTTGACTCATCTCGGCCAATGCTAATAGCTGCTACTGAAAGTGAAGCATCGCACTTTAAAGCTCATACCAGCATGAAGAATATCCTTGAGTGTGCAATGCCTGGCAACTATACCGATAAATCTGCCCATGAAATTTTTGAAGTAGCTTGGCCAATCATTAGGCGCGAAGTAATTGAAAAGGACGAGATTCAACTTGTAAATCAGTTTAAGGAATATGTCGGAGTGTTCCGAGCCTCTGTCGATATCGGTGAGATTACAACTGCTGCCCAGGAGGGAAGGGTTGAGACCCTGATGGTTAACTTTATCGATGAAACTAACGACTCAGTGACGGATTATAAGGATGGCCCAGCTCCAGTAGTAAGGACAACTCTTGAGAAACATCGTGATCGACTCAAAGAACTCATTGATCTTGTTTACAGTCAGGGAGGCCGAATTGTCGGACTTGATCAATCTAAGATGCCCGACCAGTCACTGGTGGCGGCTTCGTATCGCTACTAATGGCCTTAGACCTTAGAGAGATTAAAGACCTCTCACTTAGAGGGGTCTTTGCCATGAATCAAGTATATAAATTATTAAGAGAGTAAGTTATGGATCTTAATAAGCAAAACAGTCCAGGTATAAGAGTTCCTCAAGATATAAAAGATGCCCTTTTAAGGCACAGTGGCCAGGAGCTACAGTTCGTAGCTGAATACCGACCGAAAGTACCAGGTCGACCTGACACTATCTTCCAGGTGTTTGAAAGCTTGGATCGAGCGATTTTATATACCTGCGTCATTACCGATCATCCTGACCCGGTTAAAGATAGCGATCTGTTAAAAGATTTATCGGATGGACTGTATTTAAATAAGCTGGTTAGCGTATCTCCGAGGAGCGATGAGTCAATACTGCTAAACGACATTAAAGAGCTGGATAAAGGCATATATTTGGTCGAAGAAAATAACCGACACTACTATCTGGCTGAGACTCTAAGATACAGGATGAGTATGTAGGCTAATGCTTGAAGAAACCCAGTTATTCTTATATAGTTATCTAAGGTTTACTCAAAGCGAGTAATGTTCCTGAACATAAGAAGGTGATAGTTGTGTGGAAGTTTGTATGGTGTAACCTACTAGATGCTATGGAGAACGTAGAGAAACAAATTCAGATTCGTCATAACGCCTATGCAAATTACAAACAAGTAGACGCACATGTAACTGGTATTAAGAAAGCCGAACTCAAAAAGCGAGGCTTGTTTAATGCAATGACTCCTGAAACGTTTCATGAATACAAGCTGAAAAATCAGCGATTCAAGGCTGCGATTCAAAGATGTGCTGGGGCAGAATATAGCCTCAGGATTAGTAGAACGCAGGCTAGATTAGCCATCAATACTCTGCTTGAGTTTGTAGGCAAAGAGCCTATTCCAGATAGCATGGCAATTAACGCAAATATTGTTCGACCCGGTGACAGTAGTTGGGAAAAGAATAAAGATTTGCGTGAGATTGGCGAAACTAGTCCGTATGTACAGATATTTTTCGCTCCAAAGCATCTTGTTGATCCAGAGGATGAATCTAGTATCGCCAGAGCTAGACCTCACGGACACATAGAAATCGCAGAGAAAGGAATTACTTACCTGCGCTGGTACGGGGTTCGGAATGGTACTCATAACTTCTTAACTGTCCCGCTTCGTTCAGCGAAAGCGCCTGGCGCGTGCTAGGTCCAAGCCTGCCTACATTTAACAGTGTGGAGCAGGCTTTTTTACTAACTGATAAGATATTTACAACTACTGAAAAAGAATGTATATTATATTACATACGTCGTGGAGTTTTCCATGTACGAATAATAATATAATTATCAGGAGATTCACCTTACATGGCAGAATTTGATCGAAGCAAACCGCACGTGAACGTTGGTACTATGGGCCACGTTGACCACGGTAAAACAACTTTGACCGCAGCTCTTACACAAGTACTTGCTAAGCGTCTTCCGAGCGACGTTAACCAGCCTCGTAACTACGACGAGATTGACAACGCGCCAGAAGAAAAGCAGCGTGGTATTACAATTGCGTCATCACACCAAGAATATGAGTCAGAAGCACGTCACTACGCACACGTTGACATGCCAGGACACGCTGACTACGTTAAGAACATGATTACCGGTGCAGCTCAGGTTGACGGTGCTGTTCTTGTGGTATCAGCAGCTGACGGCCCAATGCCTCAGACTCGTGAGCACGTTCTACTTGCACGCCAGGTTGGTGTTCCAAAGATCGTAGTATTCCTAAACAAGATGGACATGGCAGACGAAGAGCTAGTTGAACTTGTTGAAATGGACGTACGTGAACTACTAGACAAGAACGGTTTCGACGGCGACAACGCACCAGTTATTAAGGGTTCTGCTCTTAAGGCTCTAGAAGGTGAAGAGAAGTACGAAGACGCTATTATGGAACTAGTTGCAGCTATGGACTCATACATTCCAGAGCCAACTCGTGACATGGACAAGCCATTCCTAATGCCTGTTGAGG
>CAYZJK010000004.1:31825-42071 GCA_964479125.1 uncultured Candidatus Saccharibacteria bacterium | reverse complement strand
AAGGTAGGCGTCCTAAACTGTATCTACTACTACATATTTACAGAGAGGAGCGCTTAGGTGGTTGGACTTCTGGGAGCGTTCCGCGCTCCCTAAACTCCAGACCAAGCTAGCCAACTACCTGGACTACTACAACAACGAACGTGTACACTTAGGGATACAGATGGAGACACCTAGCGAGATGTTGCAAAGGTTCTGAGTTCTCTACGCTAGATAACATCCCGCATGGTGTTATCTTACAGGCATCTTTGTTGGATCAAACTTTACAATCCTATTAAGATACTCTCTAGAATTATCATTGATCAATGACTCTAACTGCTCATCAACCAGAGCACTAGCTGCAGACTTCTTAATAGCCTCTAGCTGAGCTGCATGCTTAGGGTTCAGGGCGTTTAGTTTGCCTAGAGAGTCTGCCCAGTGCTCAAGAGCTGGCGCATCCATTTTTACGAGCTTCTCTGAGCTAAACTTACCATCAAGAACTGCCTTAGAAACCTCCTCAAGATATACATCCATATTAGGAACCTTACCTGACCCCACCTTGTCATAGAAAGACCCACCAAGCTTAGCTTTATCCATAAACTTAGATAGATTACCCACTATAGTACCTCGATGAGACGCAAACTCAGGCTGCGCTGACTTTTGGATAATTTCTAGCATCATATCGTATGTACCCTTGCCCTGCATAACCATCTCAATAGCAGCGTCACGAACGTACTCATCGTTATGGTCGAACTTCATGACCTCTTGGCCAGTAGCAGGGTCATATACAGCGACAGACTCCTTACCCATGGCCAATTTCTGCACGTCACCTCCCTCGAGATTATAGTGTCTCATCATCTCAGCAAATACTGAGGTTCCTGCTCCGAAGTCCGCGCGTACGTCTTTAATTGCTCGACCTTGCGCCATAAATTCACCCTTTGCACCAGCTACTCCGGCAGCAGCCTGTCGAAGAGCATGTCCGTTTTCCCTATCGCTAACCAACTTAGCATACTCAACACGCTTAGCATTGTCCGCGTTAGTTCGTGCAGAATCCATAGCTATCTTTCTATGAGCAAGACCACCAAGCTCTTTCGCAGCAGCTAAGTCTACATCCTTATCAAGCTTACTTCCACCAGCCTCAAGAGACGCAGCGTAAACCTCTCTCCCCTCAGAAGACTGCAGCTCCTCAAGAAAAGTTTCAGACCTCGCCCTATTAATAGCAACCCGCAAGTCAGCTTCTTTGGCTCGGATAGCCCTCCTATGGTCAGCTGGATTAGTGTATCCGCCCTCCGGACTCCTTCGCAGTTTATTGGCCTCATATTCAGCGGAGGTTAAATTATCCTGGATACCCTTCTCATCACTGTCCGCCATCATATCTAAGGTTAGCTGTTTACCAGCTGCGGAACGTGCAAAGCGAAGAGCGCTACGCTCTTCATATCGTTTACGTCGCCCTTCTCGATTACGTCGCCTATCATCACTCCAGGCTCCTAATCCAGAGCCAGGAGCGCCGGTTGCAATCCTTCTTTCTCTATTCTCCGCCATCCTATCTCGTGCAAAATTCTTAGATCTATCTGATAAGCCCTTGGCAGGATTATTAACCATGCCGGCAAAGTTACCGAGCAGCCTACCGCTGAACCT
Organism: uncultured Candidatus Saccharibacteria bacterium; assembly: GCA_964479125.1. GTDB lineage: Bacteria > Patescibacteriota > Saccharimonadia > Saccharimonadales > Saccharimonadaceae > CAYZJK01. The sequence goes on along the minus strand of CAYZJK010000004.1, from coordinate 40,457 downwards.
GATTAAGAAGGGTGTGATCACTAGCGGCACAGCTTGAACAAACAATGCAATCAAAACTGTCTCCCACCTATCGGCGTTCTGAGCAATTAAATAGCTAGCTAGGTGTGATCCGCCAAACAAAACAGCAAACATTGGGTACATTAGAAGCATAGTGGCAAATAAATCCTGCCACTTGTCATACCATTGCTTTGTTCCAGGGAGTACGTACGCCACAAAAGCCAAGGGCGCTAAAACAATTAAAACAGTGATAAGTGCAAGCCTAGCTGCTAACACTGCAACCGTGACAAGAACTATAGTGGCTATAGGAACTAAAATAAAGACAAAGAGGAACAGTACACCCATCCCCATACCAGACAGAGCAACAGCACCCTGGAATAGACCTGCAGCTATAATTGTGCCTCCTGATAGCACGTAGGTAGCTATCTCGGCAAAACTAGCCGAGGCTAAAACGTTTCTTTCGGCACCTTGCCCGACTTCATTCACTATTGAGATAAATAACTGATTAAGACTACTTCCCACAATATTAGACAAGTCAACTAGAAATGCAGCAATGAAGTAAGAGAGGTTAACCGCCACAGCCGCGACTAACATTCTCGGAATTGTTCGTTTTATGTCGTAATTATTCAACCCAACGCTAGTTAATTGGGAGTAAATAACTACCATAAAAACAACGATGAAGGCTAGGTTGGCAACATTCCTGGCTATCGCCCAAGCCCTATAAAGGGTAGAGTCCTGGTTGGCGATTAATGGCTCAACCTGCAAGAAGTTCTCTAGGTAACCGTACACTGTATCAGTAGCTTCAGCTAAAAATTGAATAATCGGACATAAGATATATCCGATACCGTTCACCACACAGGCGGTTATATTCTCATCACCCTCACTAGTATCCGCCTCTACATCAACCTGTTTATCGATCGTAATGGTTGACGCCCGTCCGGTTTGGACATAATTTCCATCTGACACCCTGTAGGTTGCCGTCCTGGCCGAGTCGGCATTGGTTGGATCTCCTTCAAAATAAACAACGCGGGCCTCCCCGTCGTTTAGATATTCGTAGTAGGTTGCACCATTAGGTATACCAGGCGGGTTGCCATCGGCCGCTTGTCTTGGTCCCTGATAAGTGTCGCCATTATAAACAACTGAACCACCTTCCCAGGTGGCGTCGGCTGCATAAGCGTCAGCCGAAGGAAACACGAGTGTCAAAAAGAAGGCCGCAAAGATGGCAGCGAAGGCGGTTAAGGCACTTTTTCTGAAAACACCTGCCACCCACAATTTAGACATATTGTGTACTCGCATAAATCAGTAATATATTATCATTATTTATCAATAAAGTCAAGGCAAACAGTAGTTGTTAGACGTATATAACTATACGCTTAAACCCCTGTTTTTCAAGCTTAAGCAACTTAGTTTGTATCTGTAATTTTTACTGCATCCAACACTAACGTGTACTCTTTGAGACTGAGCGGACCACAAATGCTATCAACCCGATACCAACCAGGAATAGCATAATTGAAGCAGGCGCCTGAAGAATCCACAGTGCAGCGAACACAAGCATAGCGCTAGCCCAATAAACTAACCACCTAACTTGGAACCTAAGCGCTACGGCTAAAATAATTGCATGCTCGACTAGGAATAGCATCTGCGCCACAAACTCACCACCCAGAGCGTAATTTGCTAGTGAACCGGATACTATTATTGCCGCTATAACTTGTCGAACCATTGCTTGCTTCTTGAATCTATCTCCCTTATAGACATAGAGCGACACGTAAACTAGCGCCACGCCAACTATGTGAGCATAGATTGCCTGGTGAATATATCCACTAACATCAATCGTCTGCAAGAATTCAATCAATAATATCAATAATCCGTAGGCGGTCAGCTCATGAGCAAGCCTTACTCCCCTCACAGCTCCTGACCTGACCTGAAGTAAGTGAGCTGCAGCAGTTCCGATTACTAGTATTGAAAGGGAGGCATACCTAAGCGTATCGTAAGCCCCTGGCGTAGACATGTAACTCTTGGCAGTCACGTAAGCTGGCAGGGTAATTAAGACGATTGAAGCCAGAGTCCACTTCCTGACATTTTCTTTCTGCAGAAACGCCATAACTGAGAGGATAATTAATCCAGATAGAATTCCCAGCAATGCGAATGTGCCATACCTATCTTCACCTAGCGACTGGATAGATAGAGAAGTGGCGATAAACAGGATTACATTACCGACTATATATAACACTGGCCACTTCTGTCGCTTAGCTACCACGTAGCTCAGTACTGCTACTAGTATTTCAGGTAGCCTAATCTGAGCAGCCTCAGTTTGAGATAAGTAGATGAAAGCTAGGTAAGCGAAGAACAAGACTCCACCGGCTGCAATATAGGAAGCCACCTTGTCGGTTTTGACATACACCCAAAGCATAAACGCACCAATCGAAATCATTAGACTAGCAGTTATAAAATATACCTGATCCCAGCTATTAACCAAGACAATTAACCATTGAGATATTGACACTACCGCCATCGCAACTGCAAAAATGGCGTTAACACTAAACCAAACCCTCTGACTAACTTGTGTAACAAGTAGAGATAGAGCCATTGCAATCAGCGCTAGAACTGCTGCAAATATATAATTTCCAGATGCAGCTGAAGCTAATAAATAGGCATACCAAAGAGTGGCAAAGCCTGCCACCAACCATGCAACTTCATAGGCAAATATATAGCGCTTCTCCTTAGCTCGCTTCCAGCCGACTAAACTAGAAGACACCATAGCTACACCAATCAAGGCAAACGATAGACTTGCATAAACAGTGCCAATCGGAGCAATATGCTCATAAGTAATACTACTTAGTAGAATTACACCAATAAACTTAGCGATTAACTCGTGAATATAACGACTAGTGCTTAACCAAACGACTAGATAATAAGCGACCGCTAGAGCCAAGATAATATGAATCTTCTCAATACCAATTGATGATATATAAAACAGTGAAACAAACGCCGTCACACCTGGTAGCCAAGCTGTAGATAGAATGGCCGGCGTATCAAACTTCATAGCAATATATAGTGGCTTCTTGAGTCGAACCATATATATAGCCATCGTTACTACAATTACGGCTACGAATGACCAGAAGATATCATCTGTTAGCCCTCTAGCAATAGACATCACTAATGAGAAGAAGGCGATGGTAGTAGCGTATGGAATAATTGCAAAGCTACGAGTTCGACTAACATAAGCTAGCATACCTGTCGCAACAATCGATGTAATAATCCACTGCGACACTGCAGTCAGACCTGGAATAGGAGCTGTTGCCAGCGGAATAAGAGCAACACTTAAACCTAGAAAAGTTAACCCAGCCGGCAGATAGCTTTTTACATTAGTAAACCTAAGCGCTAAAGCAAAGAATACTACAACACCCATCATGAGGATAACACTAGTAATAAGCGGCTCTTCGATCAATACTGTCATCAAACTAGCTGACGCCAGAATTAAAACTGCACCAACTACTAGAGTTATATTTGGAAGAATATCAGCTGTCTTAACTGGAGAAGTAAGAAGAGATTTCTTAGCAGTAGGTTTTGCAGAGCTAGCTTTAGTAGTCTTAGCTGCCTTAGCCTGGACCTCATAGCTAGGTGTCTCGGCCTGGCCAAGCAGGGTCGTCAACACCTTATCAACCGGCGCAGCCTCACCGTTTCGATTAAGGATCTTAGCTGTCTTGCGCACATCTTTAATCGCCTGGTAGTAACCAGCACTATAGCCTTCTTTGCTTTTAGTTTGTTCTGGAGCGGTAGGCTTTACTTCCGCTCGTCGATTCAGGCCCAGGAGGTAACCTGTAATAAGTGCTATAACAACTAAGAATATTGCCATCATAGCCTAAGTATAGCACAAGCGTTAAAACAGAGAGCGCTTTTTGGCGGCCTTAAACTCGGTTAAAAGTTCCTTTTGCTTCTTAGTTAATTTCTCAGGCGTAGCAACGTTAATAGTGACAATATGAGCACCACGACTTTCACCTCCTGGATGGACTACTCCATGTCCGGAAAGCTTGAAATCTGTACCACTTTGAGTACCAGCTGGAATCTTCATACGAACTTCACCATCAACTGTCAAGACGTCAATCTCAGTACCTAGGGCTGCGTCCACCATGTCGATCGTTTGCTCACTTAGAACTAAGTCACCCTCACGTGTAAAGTGCTTATCAGCTGCAACTCGAACGTTGATATAAAGATCACCCTTAGCGCCTTCAGCAATCGCCTCACCGCGCTCACGCAGACGAATAACCGCTCCATCATCAATACCTGACGGAACCTTAACGGTGATGGTTTGTTTGCGCCTTTCAGTACCAACACCCTTACAGACACTACAGACCTTTTCAGGAATCTTACCGCGTCCATTACAGCTATTACAGGTAATTGATTGCTGCATCTGGCCGAACATTGTGTTCATAATGCGAGGAATATGACCGGCGCCCTTACACGTAGGACAAGTCTTCATACCGTGACCAGGTTCAGCTCGCTGACCATGACAATGAGAACATTCATCCTGCATCTCTAGAGTAACCTTCTTTTGAGCACCAAAGACAGCCTCTTTAAAGGTTAGGGTAATGCTAGTTTCAACATCGTTACCACGTCTTTGCCTTCTTGAGCTAGACTGCGAGCGACCACCGCCAAAGAACTGACTAAAGATATCTCCAAGATCACCATCACCGAAGTCAAAGTGCATACTCTGACCGCCAAAGCCATCGAACGGATTACCGCCACCCCCACCAAAACCAGCCCCGCCTACACCGGCGTGACCAAACTGGTCATAGCGCTGGCGCTTCTGCTGATCCTTTAAGACTTCATAAGCCTCATTAACCTCCTTAAAAGCTGCTTCATCACCACCCTCTTTATCTGGGTGATGCTTAGCCGCTAGCTTACGGAAAGCTTTTTTAATCTCATCGGCGCTGGCGCTTTTAGAGACGCCCAGGACTTCGTAATAATCTCTCTTACTCATTACATATAATTATAAAAAACTAGCACTCAAATGTAAAGAGTGCTAGCGTTTTAATACCTTTATTAGTCTAGGTTACTAAGGTCAATTTTGCGGCCAAGCTCTTGGAGGATGTGCTGTCCCGCTGTTCGGCTTAAAGCTACTTCGGCGTCAGCTGGCATAGTTAGATTCAAGACCATAACAGTTCGACCCTCAAGGGCAATTAATGAATATTGCCTCTCGCCAGTTGAAACATTATCGACCGGAAAGTACATATGTGCCCTATCACCAATTCCATCTATCTCTTCATCCTCAGTCGCCCTAAAGACGTTCTCAGGCTTAAGCTCATCACTAGACTTGGCGCCTTCTAGATAGACCTTTACATCTAGTTCAAGCTCTACTTCTTGACCGTCAGCCTCGAACCGATAAGTAGCAGTTTCACTTCTTACTTCATCTAAATATAATGTACCGCTAGCATCCGGACCTTTGACGTTTGCACCAATCCCATCAACCGCCGCTTCTACATCTGCCTTTGAAACTAATTGAGCCACACCCATATGCTCAGACTCTTCAAATCGATACGGTTCTTTATCTGCATTATTAGCCGACTGCTGTGCGACGATAAAAATTATAGCCCCAACAATAAGCGCTAAAGCAATCGATGCAGCAATGACAATCATTAAATTCTTCTTGTTATTCATACCCATCCCAACTAATAGTTATGTCTTTAAAGACAAGTATAGCATGAGCGTTATATTCATAGTCAAAATAATACACCCGGGATAAGACCCGGGTGTATTATCTATAGATCAGGCTGACTAGTTAAGACTACTTATCTTCCTTCTTGCCGTCATCTACAACTTCGCCTTCAACTGGTTCGTCTTTGTCATCAGACTTCTCGTCAGTCTTAGCTTCTTCATTTTCCTTACTTGCGGCTTCGTACATCTTGGCACCGATTGGCATGATGACACCCTCAAGTTCTTTTTGCGCAACCTCTAGAGCTTCCTTGTCAGCTGACTCGTCCTTCTGAACCTTCTTAGCTGCTTCAACTGCGTCTTCAATTGCCTTCTTGTCTTCGTCGCTGATCTTATCCTTATATTCTTCAGGCATCTTCTCGGCTTGATAGATAGCATTCTCTAGGCTGTTTCGAGATTCAATCGCTTCACGCTTCTTCTTGTCTTCCTCAGCGTGCAGTTCAGCTTCGCGCTGAGCCTTCTCAATATCTTCCTTGCTCATATTGCCGCTATCTTGGATAGTAATAGACTGCTCTTTACCTGTACCCTTATCCTTAGCGGTTACGTTTAAGATACCGTTAGCATCTAGGTTAAAGGTTACTTCAATCTGAGGTACGCCTCGTGGCGCTGGGGCGATTCCATCTAATACAAATCGACCTAGACTCTTGTTGTCGACTGCCATTTCCCTTTCACCTTGAAGAACATGGATTTCTACTTGTGGCTGGTTATCAGCTGCTGTACTGAAAGTTTCAGACTTAGAGGTAGGAATGGTTGAGTTACGATCGATTAGCTTAGTAGTTACTCCGCCCATAGTTTCAATACCTAGAGATAGAGGGGTTACGTCTAGTAGAACTACGTCTTTTACGTCACCACGAAGTACTCCACCTTGAACAGCTGCACCAACTGCAACTACTTCATCTGGGTTTACTCCCTTAAGCGGTTCCTTGCCAAAGATTTTCTTAACCTTCTCAACTACAGCCGGCATACGGGTCATACCACCAACTAGAACCACTGAGTCAATCTCTGATGCACTTAGATCTGCATCCTTAAGAGCCTTCTCAACTGGCTCAGCTAGACGATCGATTAAGTCTGAGACTAATTCTTCAAGTTTCGCCTTAGTTAGTGTGTACTCGAAGTGCTTTGGACCACTTTCATCAGCTGTAATAAATGGTAGGTTGATTTCAGCTTCGTTAGTAGAAGAAAGTTCCTTCTTAGCTTTCTCAGCTTCATCCTTAAGGCGCTGCATCGCTGCCTTATCATTCTTAAGGTCAACACCCTCTTCCTTCTTAAATACTTCTAGGAAGTGGTTAACGATTCGGTTGTCAAAGTCTTCACCACCAAGGTGTGTATCACCGTGAGTTGATCGCACTTCAAAGACACCATCACCTAGCTCTAGGATAGATACGTCAAACGTACCACCACCAAGGTCAAAGACTGCTATCTTCTCATCCTTGTCACCCTCTAGACCGTAAGCTAGAGCAGCAGCGGTTGGCTCATTAACGATTCGCTTAACCTCTAAGCCAGCAATTCGTCCAGCATCCTTAGTAGCCTGGCGCTGAGAGTCGTCGAAGTAAGCAGGTACAGTAATAACTGCTTCAGTTACTTTCTCACCTAGGAAGGCTTCAGCGTCCGCCTTAATCTTAGATAGGACCATGGCTGATACCTCTTCTGGGGTGTACTCTTTACCACCCATCACTACGGCCACGCCGTCACCCTTCTTAACAATGTCAAAAGGTAGAATATCTAGGTCGCGCTGAACTTCTTTGTCGTTAAACTTACGACCGATTAGTCGCTTAACACCATAAATAGTATTCTTAGGGTTAGTCACTCGCTGACGCTGAGCAATCTGTCCAACTAGGCGATCACCGCTCTTATTAACCGCTACTACACTAGGAGTAGTTCGGTTTCCTTCTGCATTAGCAATAACCTCTGGTTTACCAGCCGCCATGTAGGCAAAGGCACTATTAGTTGTACCTAGGTCGATTCCAATTATCTTTCCCATCATCTATTCCTTTCGTTATTAATTCATCGCAGCCGATTAAGCACTCCGTTACTATGACTGCTAGTATATACTTAGTATATAAAATTTAGCACTCAAGTGTCAAGAGTGCTAAACGTTGTTTTTATGGCTTTATTTTATTTGTGATTTATTGACCCATACGGTATCATAGCCATAAGCAATTTAAATTGGATTTAGGTGGTTATGAGTAAAGGGTTACGATCTATTATATATGGGTTTGCCAGCTTACTAGCAATTGGGGCATTTTCTATTGCCGGGCTTACAAGCACAGCAAACGCCAGTGAAATAACAAACAATGCATATAAAAAAGAAATACTAGCAGCTTGTAGCAAGTACGATAACGATAGGAATCCAGACGTACCACACGCCTGCCTATATGGCGGATTAGGTGAAGCTGGCCTGAGGTACTTCCCTCAAAACCTAGAATCTTGTAAGGTTCGCCAAGATTTTTCTAATGCTGAACAGAAAGCCTGTGAAGACGGCGCTAAAGCAGGTGCTAAGTCATTCGAAAAGCACTTCTCTAACTTTAGTCGTGACGGCTTCGTAACTGACTCTGAGAAAGCCTGCGCCCCACTAGCTGGCAACGCCGACCACTACCAGCTATGTCTAACAGCAGCCCATGGTCCATCGGACTCACCTTTCCCTTACTCACCTGATGTTTGTGCTGCACGCCATCAAGATGCTGAACAAGAAGCCTGTAACCAGGGTGTAGCTGCTGGCAACCTTTTGATGGAGCAGTTCGTAGCTCTTGGTATTCAGCCAGCAGTTATGGAGTCTACCGGTCAAACACCTGGCTCACCAGTTGTTGGCGGTGGCGGTGTAACTCCACGTGAACCAGTCGGTGTTGATGAGTTTGGCAACCCTGTCTATTCAGATCCAACCAAGAACAACCCTGGCACTGGCGGCTCTAGCGGATCAGGCGGA
>CAYZJK010000004.1:0-31725 GCA_964479125.1 uncultured Candidatus Saccharibacteria bacterium | reverse complement strand
GGCGGATCTGGCGGCGGAACAGCACCAGGCGGCAGTACGGATAACGTTGACATACCTGGCGTTGATGAAGGTAAAAACTCAGGCGGCGGCTCCGGCGGCGGTGGCGGAAGTGGCTCTGGTGGCACCGGTGGTGGTGGATCAGAGGATTCTGGTGGGTCTACAGGTGGATCACAGGATTCAGGTGGCTCGAGTGGTTCTGGTGGGTCTACAGGTGGATCAGGTAGTGGCGGCTCAACTGGCGGACGTGAAGTGCCAGACAGCCCTCATTATCGACCTGAAAATAAGGGCCTAGGCATGAATGGACCTGATTCATCTCTACCTAATGCACCTGTCGGCTTCTCAGAAGCTTTCTACACTAACGGTAATGGTGACAAGATGAAGATTACAGTTCACCGCCCAGATAACCACTCATCTCGACCGGGTATTGTCTTTGTCCATGGTGGCGGCTGGCGAGCCGATGGTGGCACCTGGAACACAGACTTCATGACTCAAGATGATCCTCGCGGACCTGCTCAGAACGGTTACGTATCATTTAGAATTCAGTACCGACTAATGCCGAACGGTCTTTACTATATCTACCATGACGTTCGTAATGCTCTAGAATACGTACAAAACAACGCTGCTAAGTTTGGGCTTGATCCAAATCGTGTTGCGATGTGGGGTGACTCAGCTGGCGGCAGCTTAACTGCTCGCGTAGCCGCTTCAGGCAACTCAGGTTTAGCAGCAGCTGTGACCATGTCTGGACCAATGAATGCCTTTAGAGACATGACCTGGAGTATTCCAACTCTAGCGATTGGATTAGACCACACCACTTGTATCGACACCGGCTTTACTAGTGGCTTTGGAGCTATCAATAACTACATCGGCCTAGGTACGACACCAGAAGCTATCATCAGCTCGATCCAGAATATGAGTCCAATGGAGCAACTCCAATTAGCTGGACAAGTGGCTGCTGATATTCAAGGAATTGAACAAGGCTTTAAGAACTATGACTGGGAAGGTGAGCTAGCTCAGTGGGGGATTAATGCTGATGACATCGCTGAATACACCACCAAGGTGCCGATTGCTAGCACTGAGATGGAGACTATCCAGCAAACTTATACAGTCGATAAGTTAACCGCTGAAACTTCATCTGATCTTAATAGCCCATCTCAAAAGCTTCGTGGTGAACTTACCTCAGTCGTTCAGTCATTCGGTAACGACCTAATCGGCATGAGTTCTCCGGTTGGTGGAATTGCTAACTCAATTAACAACCTAGTTAATAGCATTCCAACTTCAGCTGGTCAGCTGGATGCTGCGACCGCTCAGAGCGTAGTTAGTGAAGTAAACAATATTACCGCTGAATTAAACCGCATGACTACTGAACTTGAGAATCCAAATGGCAACGGCCCAAGTGCTGGTCTACGCGGTATCGTCACAGACATGCAGAACAACCGAGCAGTCAACCCAGAACACTTCCGCTCAGTTGCTAACCTACAAGGTTCAAACGGATCACTACAGCTAATTGCAGCCTCAAGCCTGCCTGCTGAGCAGAAGCAAGCCCTAGGATACGCTAGCGTAGCACTAGAGGTTATCGCTGAGCACGGCAACCAGGACAGTAGCTTCAATCAGGTAGCTTCAGCTGTAGTTAATAGTAGCGACGTCGGTTCATTAATCGCTAACCTAGCTGGCGTAGCCGCTGGACACATGCAGAACTCACACGCTGCCGTCCTAACCAGTAAGCTTGGTAAGTGTCTCGATGACGCTATCCAACTTACCCCAGCTATCTTCGCTAGCCCAAGCACTCCACCAATGTTCATGGCTAACGCCCAGTCTGAAATCCTAGTTCCACCTTACGATGCAACTGAGATGCAGTCTAAGCTACGTAGCTTTGGTACTCGAGCTGAATCATTCATCATCCCTGGCGACCTACACATGGGATACGACGCACGAGCAATCGATCCAGCCTTTAACTTCCTAAATGGCGTCTTACACCCTGCACCACTCAACTCAGATGGCGGCAACAGCACCTTCCCAGTTCCTTAACCGGGAAGGTCCTCCAAGGGAGACTTAAAGATATAGACTAAAATAGATTTAAGAAGTAGATGGTCTAAAGCAATAAAATACACCCCACTATCGGGGTGTATTTTTAGATGAAGATTACTTATCTACCTACTACTTACGAGTCACCTTAACCATTGAATAGCGAATCACTTCACCATCTTTCTTATAGCCAGCTTGAAGAACCTCAGCTAATACCTCAGTCTCACCCTCAGCATCTTCATCAACCTGAATTGCATTATGTAGCTCTGGGTTAAACTCATCACCTGGCTTAGAGTCGATCTTTTCAACACCTAGGTCTTTTAGCTGCTTAGCTAATTTCTTCTCAATACTAGCCATACCCTTACCAAATGGAGTGTCTACTACCTCTTCAGGGATATGAGCTGAAGCTTGCTCAATGATATCAATAGTTGGAAGTAGCTTTGAAATAGTATCCCGTACCGCCATGCTACGTACAATCTCTTTCTCCTGAGCAGTTCGCTTCTGATAGTTCTCAAAGTCTGCTCTAGTACGCTGTAGGTCTGCTGTTAGAGTGTTAATCATCTCCTGAGTTTCATCTAAGTCTGTCTCTTCGATCAGGTCTTCGCTATGTGCTGATTCAGCTTCAGCCGCAGCTGTAATATCATCTGAGGATACAACTGATTCATTCTGGTCGATAGGATTAACAGTCTCGTCTGGTTGGTTATTTTTATCCTTTTTATGATCGTCATTCTTCTGCGGCATAATATCCTCCTTTTATCTAAAGTATTTCTTCAAGCGTCACAGCTGCATCGCGAACCAGTCGCATGACTCGCCCGTAACTCTGCCTGGTTGGGCCAAGCACTCCAATATAGCTTGAATCACTATATGGAGAGCGGAAGCGACTAATCACTAGTGATGCTCCACTTGTTTTACCAATCGGGTTTTCTTCTCCGATATATACGTTAATTGGTTCGGTCGGTGATGCCTCTTCAAGCCACGGACCGAGATTGTCTAGCAGCCTTGCGACCGCTAGCGGTGCTTTACCACCACGAATAAACTCTGGCTGACTAAACAAGTTACCAATCCCACTCATATAGAGCTCGCTACCGATTGTAGCTAGCCCCAAGTTCTGAGTTAGCTCTACAAGGCTATCTACAGCACTTCTAATGGCTTGATCGGCGCTATCCTGGTAACTATTAACTCTAGCTTCAATTGCCCTTAAATTACGCTCGTGCGCCGGCAGTTTAGGCTGGTAAGCGTTCTCATTAATTTGGTTAACATAGAATCGATAACCTTTATCCGTCGGGATGCGTCCAGCACTAGTGTGCGGATGAGTGATTAGACCCAGCTGCTCGAGCTTAGCCATATCGCCACGAATCGTGGCACTTGAGACACCAAACAGCTTAGCTAGAGTAATACTCCCAACTGGGGAGGCCACCTCTGCATACTGCTCAATAATAGCGATTAAGATATTTTTCTGACGCTCAGTCATATACCCACATTATAACTTAACTCTAGCACTCAAGTCAATTGAGTGCTAAGTACTAAGCTTGCTCTTCAGCCGCCTTGGCAAGAATCTCGTCAAGAAGATCACGAGCTGCTAACTTAGCTTCATCGTCTTTTCGGTTATAGATATCTGGCTTAAGGGAGATCTGCCTAGTGGTATGAACTGTTTCAGCTAGGTCGTCGTTAATAATGAAGTGATAATAAGGCACTTCTAAGGCGTGCTCTAGTTCGCGAATAGCCGTATCCCGCCTCTTCGGCCACTCAGCCTCAAACTCCTCCTTAGTTTCATAGCGACTTTGCAAGCGGTACTTCCAAGATTCATAGTCTGGTGGCAGAATAAATATAGCCACTACATCAGGAGAAATCTTCTTATAGTCTGACACCCCTTGAACATCGATATCTGTAATAGCAACTAAACCTTGGCTATATGCAATCTCAAGCTCTTCAACCGAGGTGCCATAAACCGTACCATGGACAAACTTAACTTCGACAAACTCTTGAGCCTCGAGCATCTCAATCGCTTTTTCCTCATCAATAAAGTAATAGTCCTTGCCATGCTCCTCAGGGATGCCGTTATTAGACCTAGGCGGGCGAGTAGTGTGAGAAACAATATCTCTAAACATATCATCCCTTAGAAGTAGGTTCTTGACTGTATCTTTACCAGCTCCTGAGATGCCGACTAAAAGCACCACCTTAGTATCATCTACTAACTGGATGGCTTTTTTAGTGGGGTGATAATCTGCTACTAACTCTCGGATACTCATTATCTATCTAGTTAATCTCTTTTTAGCATGACTGTAAATGCTTCAGACGGGATATCTACTTTACCGAAGCGCTTCATACGCTTCTTACCCTTAGCCTGCTTGGCCAGTAGCTTCTTCTTTCGACTAACGTCTCCGCCGTATAGATCACCAGTAACGTCCTTCCTAAATGCACTAATATCTTCCCTGGCAATAAAGCGTCCGCCAATAGCGGCCTGTAGACTCACCTTAAAGCTCTGCCTTGGGACAACTTCTTTTAGTTTCTTAACCACTGTTCGGCCAATTGACTGACTTTCTGAGCGGTGCGCCATAATACTTAACGCGTCGATCATTTCACCAGCTACGTAAAAGTCGACACGAACTAGGTCTTCTGCTCGGTAGTCAGTTAACTCGTAATTAAATGACCCATAGCCACTAGTTACGCTCTTAAGCTGATCATAAAAGTCGGTTAGAAGGTTAGCTAGTGGTGCATCGAAGCTGATTAACGCCCTTTCATCAATATAGCTAAGATTACGTTGGACACCTCGCTTTGATACAACTAGTTGAATCACTGCACCAACGTAGTCTTGAGGAACAACAATTTCACCCTTAATCCACGGCTCACGTATCTCTTGAACACTAGTAATCTCAGGTAACTCAGAAGCACTCTTAATATCCATATCTTCACCTGATACCAATGTCACCTGGTAGCTAGTACTTGGATTTGTCACGACTAGATCTAGGTTATATTCACGCTCTAAGCGCTCTTTAACAATATCCATATGTAGAAGGCCAAGGAATCCAATCCTAACTCCAAAGCCTAGAACAGGTGAGTTTTCTGGCTCGAACTGAAGCGCACTATCACTCAGGCTAAGCTTTTCGACAGCGTCTTTAAGATCATTATAGTCTTCATTAGAAACCGGGAAGAAGCCAGCATACACAAACGGCTTAACATTTTGATAGCCCGGTAATGGCTCGTCGCTTTGTGATCGCTTAGTAGTAATGGTGTCACCAACCCTTGCATCACGTGTCGTCTTAAGATTGGTTACAATATAGCCAATCTCGCCAGTTTTAAGTGAATCGCTTGGAATCATCCCAGGTGTTAATGAGCCGACTTCAAGAGCTAGGCCTTGCGCTCCAGTTGCCATCATTTCAATAGTGTCGTTCTTCTTAATTTCACCATCAACAATACGGGTATATAGCACTACTCCACGGTAGTCATCATAGTAACTATCGAAGATTAGAGAGCGAGCTGGCTTATCTTCAGATCCAGACGGAGGTGAGACGCGCTCAATGATTGCGTCTAATACATCTGGCACACCTTCGCCAGTCTTAGCACTAATTTTAATAATCTCATCCTCAGTACAACCAAGCAGGTTAATAACCTCTTTAGATACTTTTGGTACATCAGCAGCCGGCAGGTCGACCTTGTTTAAGACTGGGATAATTTTAAGATCAGCCTCCATAGCTAGATAAACGTTAGCTAGAGTCTGAGCTTGAATACCCTGACTGGCATCAACTACTAAAATCGCTCCTTCACATGCAGCTAGAGAGCGACTAACTTCGTAACTGAAGTCAACGTGCCCCGGTGTATCAATTAGATTAAACTGATACCCCTTATGCATCATCCGCACCGGGGTAAGCTTAATAGTGATACCCTTTTCGCGCTCAAGATCCATGCTGTCTAATAGCTGGCTTTTCATGTCGCGATGCTCAACAGTAGACGTCATCTCAATCATACGGTCAGCTAGAGTGCTTTTACCGTGGTCAATATGAGCAATAATACAGAAATTTCTAATAGACTCTTGGTTCATTATTAACTAAGTATATCAAATAGAACTGAGAGGGGCTAACTTTAGTAATTAGCTTTCTAACTGAGCTTGAATATATTCATTAAGGCCTGCTAAATCCATTCCGTAGATTCGTTCTTGCAACCTTTGCTGTACCCTCACATCAACTTCACGAGCTGTGTTACTTAGGCGGCTAATATCAGCCTTAGCCTCTTCAACACCCTCACCCTTTTCTAGAGCTTTATCGTAGTCATTATAAACTTTTCGAATTGCAATGAACTGCGCCTTGTAATCAGCATCGCTTACCTCTGATAAGTCCATGTCCAGCACCGCATCTCGACAAGGCTTAAATGTCTTTCGGGCTTCACTATTAGACTCGGTCTCCATAGCCTTAGTCACTACACCAGCGCAAGCTTTGTTGGCTGGTTCAGTTACCTCTAGTGCGTCAGCGATATCGCTCACGTCAGCAACGTACTTCTCTACCGCCTGCTTGTACTCCTCATACTTAGCTGACAGTTCTTCGTCCTTGAAGATGGCTGGCTGACGACCTAGTCGCTCAACCTGGTCTTGAAGGGCCTTCATATTAGACCTAATATCAGACACACTTGGCGGCTGAACACCCTCAACCTCAGCGGCAGCCCGGTAATAATCACCGACAGAGCTAGTGGCTGTTTCCTGAACGCTTGATATCTTTTGGACTTCTTTATCAGCATTCTCGTACTGGTAGACTAGAGGCTTACCAACAAACTGAACATAGGCGATTCCACCTAAAATTACTATTAGCGCAGCTGCAACAATTCCGATAATAATGACACGCTGTTTTCGCTCTTGCTTCACAATTTCTTTCCCTACCCTTTAGAACGTATTTGCCCGTAGTATACCATAACCATTATCTAGACGGCTAGCTGTTAGAAGAAAAGAAGAATGATCGAATCTTATCTAGAACTGGATAAACTTCTTTAATTTGAAGCGTCCAACTAGCTGAAATGTAAGCCATCAAGCCAACCGCCGTAATGAACATAAACTTAGGAATAGTTGAAGATAGACTCTCGTCATCCGCTCCCAGCGGCATGGCTGCTGTAACTAGGTAGGCTACCGCACCAGTTAGAGCGGTAGCTATCACCATCTTTCCAACCGCCACCCAGAACTGAGCATTAAATATCCCAGGAATACGAGCATTCATAATATAGAACAATAAAACAACTTCTAGTAAGGCAACAATCACCTGGGCAGCCGCTAATCCAAGTGCACCCCACTGAAGCGAGAAGGTGAACCAAACCGCTAAGATAACGTTTAATGAGATAGATACAATTGAAATATAGAGCGGCGTCTTTGTATCCTGCTGAGCATAAAATCCTCTAGCAGCAATGTGATAAATTGCTCTAAATAAAATCGCTAAAGTAAACACTCCTAAGATATCAGCCATTAGCGGATCACCACCTGGATTAATAAACCCAACCACGTAACCCCGGGCGACTAACGCTATAACTGCAATCGGTAGAGCTAGCCAGATAATCACCCTTAACACAGCCCTAAACTCATCTTTAAAGCCATGCCAATCACCTGTACTAACCCGTTCGGTCAACTTTGGATATGCGGCCGTACTAATCGCCACACCAATTAGATTAATCGGAGCCATATGAAGCGTTGACGCCTGATGGTAAGCCCTAACTGTCTTCTCCGCCATACGGCTAGCTAGGTTGGTTTCTACTAGACTGACAATGTAGTCCATACCCTGATCAATTGAACGCGCTGGCAGTAAACTTAGAACTTTTCTAAAGCCATGATTCTTCCAATAAATCTTCATTTCATAATCAAAACCAAGACCGGCTAGTCCAATCAAACTAACCACTAACTGCAAGATAGAACCTAAGACTACACCTAGTGCGACACCCATAATCCCACCGTCGAATATCTCATAACCAAAGATTGAGATTCCGTCCGTGAAGAATAAAGCACCAATAATAATACCAACGTTATATAAGGTTGGTGCCAAAGCATAGAACGCAAACCGACCCACTGCTTGCTGGATACTAGAAATAACGGCTGCAATAGCAAACAGGAACGGGTTAACAGCAATTACTCGCATCATGCTGGTCGCTAGAGCCATACCTGACTCACTAAGACCTGGTGCAATTAAATAACGCAGGATAGGATCAGCAAAAATAATAATCAGTACACTGGTGACCAGTGTGATTAATGCCATCAGGTTAATCATACTTGAACCTAGTCGCCAAGCTGACACCTTATTGTTAGCAGTTAAGCGCTGATTAAAAACAGGAATAAAGGTAACACTTAAAGCTCCTGAGACCAGAATCATAAACATGAAGTCAGGCACTGTAAATGCAGCTGTGTATGCATCGATACCTACGGCGTAGGTTTCATAATACATACTGTTAAGTAGACGATCTCGGTAAAACCCGAGCAGAATAGATAGGAGGGTGGAACTAGCTAACAGTGCAGCTGCATACTGCACTGTTAGATTCTTGTTCATTTTAAGTACTGACCGTCTAAGCTTACCCATGTCTAATCTATTCTATCTCTGCTAGTAGAGCTTTTAATACGGCCTTAGCTGTGTAGCTTTACACTCTCCGGCAATACTGTATCCTTAAGTACTTCTACTACCGCTTCCTCTTCAAGAGTTTCCTTATCAAGTAGTTCATTAGCTAGAGCATCTAGGTACTTTCGGTTCTTGGTCAATACAACCTCAGCACGCATCGCTGCTTCCTTAATTAGCTTTTCAACTTCTTTATCAATCATCTGAGCAGTTGAGTCACTGTATGGTCGGTTATGAGTAATCTTATCGAATACCATTCCACCACTATCGTCATGGAATACCTGGTCACGTAATTCTTGACCCATACCTTGTTCAATCACCATCTCACGAGCAATCTCGGTTGCCTTACGTAGGTCTGAACCAGCACCGGTGGTAATACCATCATCACCATAGATAATCTTCTCAGCCACACGTCCACCCATAGCACGAGCTAGAACATCTTTGAATTCGTAAACGCTAGTATAGCTCTTGTCTTCCGGTGGTAAGAACCAGGTTACACCGCCAGTTGCACCGCGTGGAATAATAGTCACCTTATGAACTGGATCAGAATCAGGTAGGACATGTCCTACAACTGCGTGTCCAGCTTCGTGGTAAGCAGTTAACTCCTTCTCCCTCTCGTTCATAACCTTAGCCTTACGCTCAGGACCGATTGCTACCTTCTCGAAGGCTTCAGTTAAATCAGCGTTACTAATCTTCTTTGAATTGCGCCTTGCAGCAATAATAGCGGCCTCGTTAGCAATATTGGCTAAATCTGCACCGCTTGAACCAGCAGTCTTGGCAGCCAGCTTCTCAATGCTGACAGTGTCGTCAGCTGGCTTGTTCTTAAAGTGTACCTTAAGAATCGCTTCACGATCCTTTCGCTCGGGTAGCATAATGTTGGTCCGTCGGTCGAAACGGCCTGGTCGAAGCAAGGCTGGATCTAGAACGTCAGCTCGGTTAGTAGCCGCTAGAACAATAACATTTGTACCAGTTTCAAATCCGTCCATTTCAACCAGGATCTGGTTAAGGGTTTGTTCACGCTCGTCGTGACCTCCGCCCATACCACTGCCACGCTTACGTCCAACAGCATCAATTTCGTCGATAAAGATAATGGCTGGAGCGTTCTTCTTAGCCTTTGCAAATAGGTCACGTACACGAGAAGCACCAACACCTACGAACATTTCTACGAACTCTGAACCAGAGATTGAGAAGAACGGTACATTAGCCTCACCAGCAACCGCCCTAGCTAGCATAGTCTTACCAGTACCCGGACTACCGACAAGTAAGACACCCTTAGGAATCTTTGCCCCTAGTTCACGATACTTCTTAGGATGCTTGAGGAAATCTACAACTTCTTCTAGATCTTGCTTAGCAGCCTCATTACCAGCAATGTCGTTAAATAGAACCTTTTCCTTATCTAATCCGTAAAGCTTAGCCTTAGACTTACCAAAGCCCATTGCCTGGTTACTCTGACCCTGTGCTTGTCGCATCATGAATAAGAAGAATCCGATAATTAGTAGAACTGGCACTAGAAGAATAGCTAGATTCCAGAATGTTTCACCAGTCTGAGACGGCGCACTATCTGAGATAACACTCTCACGCGCTTCTTCGTTTAATGTTGATTCGCGCAGAAGCGTACCAACACCACCTTGGATGTATGAAGTCTGAGTAGGCTCACCACTTCCCTCTGGTGTAATCGATAGAACATTGCCGCGGCCTTCAATCTTCTCGATTTGACCCTTATTAGCACGGTCAATCACTTCAGATATTGGCACTTCTTCTAGTGTAGTAGCTGGATTTAGTAGCGAAATTAATGCCACACCAAACACCACCATTAGCGCCCAGAATATTGAAATTCGTATCGTATTTAACGTTTTCTTGTTATTAGGTTTTTTAGGACGCTTTGCGTTAGCCATAAGTCAGTCTCAGTTCCTTTCTTAAATTCAACCCTCAGAATTTGTACTTTTCTACTTTTAGTATAGCATCATTTAACTGATTGGATACTAAAACTAGACCGAGTGAATAAAGCTTCCCAACCTTTTAAAAGACTGTGCTTTGCGCCAGGCTTGGCAACTTTAATAGCAATTAGAAAATTAGCAGTCTGAGGACGAGTCAATGACAACTTATGTTGAGCTAGTAGTTCATGCAGTACCTCCATCGCCACCTCATCCGGCACCATGGTGTACCAATACCGACTATAGGTGGTGAACTTCCTAGCCTCCGCCACCAATTCTTGACGAAGCTCTAGCTGAGTCCGCCAAAGAGCTAGAATCTCCTGCTTGATAGGCGTAGGCATGTCCTTAAGCTTGTTTCTTAAGTCATTTCTTAAATACCTAGCGTCTTGATTCGTCTGATCTTCACGCCACTCTAAACCGTACTGCTCAGCATAAGCGTACAGCTCATCTTTATAAAAGTGAGTTAGTGGTCGTAAGATACGCTTATCGGACAAGCCAGCTAGACCCCGCCAGCCAGTACTTCGCTTGAGATTGATTGCGACGGTCTCAACTACATCGTCAGCATGATGGCCAGTCACCAACTGAGCCTTATACTCCCGAGCTAGTTTAAATAAGAATTTATAGCGCTCAGTTCGCGCTAACTCCTCACTAGCTTCTGATCCGAGCTCAAGTCTTAAGCCCTTAAACCCAAAACCGTATTGATCAGCCAGGCTCTGAACGAACAGGTAGTCTTCATAGCTATCCTCTCTAATGCCGTGATCGACATGAGCAACTATAATCTGATCAGTTTGTAGACTAAGCATATGCAAGAGTGCTACCGAGTCAACCCCGCCGCTAACTGCCACAACATACATGGTTTGATTTACATTACCCACCTGACTAGTCATATTTCTCTAACAAGTATACCTAAACTTAGCATAAGTTTTATCAACTATAGCTGGTTTATTTTATACACCAGTAGTACCTCTCTAGATTTTTAAGGCCAAGCTGATATATACTACCACTAATTAACCATCATAAACTTAAGGATAAAAACATAAATAATGGAACAATCTCAAACACCACAAAAGACTAAGCGCCGCATTGACTTTAGGTTTCTAGCCGAGAGGATTATCTTCTCTGCTCTTTGGTTCATCAACGGATTACTTCTATTGCGTGTTCTATTCCACCTACTAGGCGCTAATACAGACGCACCTTTTATTATTTGGTTATATGACGTCAGTAGTATTTTCGTGGCGCCATTCACCGGCGTACTACCATCACCTGAGTTCGGTGAAAAGTCTGCCCTTGATTCAGCCAGTCTGGTTGCGATGTTTATCTACTTTGTAGCCGCCATCGCTATCGTAAAGCTGATTAATTTCGGCCGCGGCACAGTTAAGCGCAGGTAGTATCACCGGCGCCGACCGACATCTGAGGCTTGCCAGTCAACTCTGGCTGCTAATGGTTGATCAACTCTTTTAGATAGGTAGCTAATTAATGCATCTCTCGCTACGTCTCCGTGAGAGAAGACCTCGCTCTCTATAAAATCGGTATATACCTCAGCAATAGTTTCTCTAGGGTTAGTCTGAGCCGCTTTACTTAACTTGTCTGTATCTCCTTCAAAATACCGACTGTTCATTGGCCGAAGCTCTGATTGCCAACCTGGATAAAACTGCTCTAGCTTATTCGCTTTCCACCCAGTTGCTTCTAAGAGATCAGCTGCATCCTCAATATTCTGGCCATGGATAATATGAGCTAGCTCATGATTAAGAACATGCTTTAGTGACTCGTAGTCTAGGCTTTGTTTAGAATTAATGAAAATAACCCCCGGCACCCATAAGGCGACTGCTCCACGCCAGTTAATGCCACTTCTATTATCCCTGGAGACTAAATCGGTGCTTGAGGCGGGAGGAAGAAATGCAATCTGACGAGCTACGCTAAACATAAACTCATCGCCAAAGTACTGACTACCCTCATCAATAAAATCTCGACATGCCGCCATATCCACCTCACTAAGCCTGCCATCTTCAGTTGGACGCAGACCGAATAGTAAAACTTGAGACTCGTAGTCACCTTTTTGGATCTTAAATGAATCCGTAGCCGGCCGACCGAGTCGCTCCTTGTCTGGACCAATAAGATAACCGTAGCAATCATACTGCTCTACCGCCTGACTACTTAGGCTTGGCTGTCGTCTAAGTATTTTGCTTTTGATAAAACTACGCCACGATAAACCAGTGTTATCGTGGCGTTTATATTGATGCTCGTGTAAATGGATTTCCATTAACTCTAGATTACCAGAGACCAAGCTCCTTTTTGCGAGCTGCCTCGAATGTTATCACGTAGCTAGCCTTTTTAAGGTGCGCCAGGCTGCGATTGATTTCACCTTCTCTTTTCTGGGTCAAGTCACCTCGCTCTAGACTAGCTTCCAGTTCACCTGCTCGCTTATACATATCCCCAAGAATGTGCTCCATTTGCGCCTGCATGACCTCTCGCTCTTTAGCACTGACAGGCCCCTTCGCACCTTCTCGCAACCTGGTTGCAAAAGCGATACTGCCAACTACTATAGGCTCTCGCTTAATCCAGTCCTTCAAATCACTCTCTGGACCCTTCAGTAGGTCTTTAAGCTCTTCAGTATCTGACTTTAACTCCCTAGAAAACTGAACTCGCTCTAGCGTATCTAGGTCTTTGTACTCCTGCTGAGTAGCTTCAAGTAAGTCAGACGCCTGTTTGAGATAAACAGATTCAGTATCGGCTCCGTATTCAAGTGTCGACTGGTCAGCGACCGTTTCAGGATTTACGTACAGGTGGGTTTGATTTTTTTCGTGGTGGTTTTTCATAATTTTCCTTTTAGCGGTATAAATTTGGTAGCAGCGACAGGGATTGAACCTGTGACCTTAGGCTTATGAGTCCTACGCTCTAACCAACTGAGCTACGCTGCCTTACTTATACCTAAGTAATTGTACCAAATCTATCTGTTATTTCAAATGCTACTTAATATTTTCTAGAGCTATCTGGCCAAGACGTCGTTCTACAAAGCTTCTTAATTCTTCGCTAGTACGGTGCCTATTCCAAGATGCAAGATCCTGTGCCTGAGTAAACTCGTCTACGCTTCTAACGTGAATAGTCATTTGTTTTCCTTTTTGTTTGTTTTATTTTGTAATAGTCTTATTTAAGCATAAGAGCTAAGAAAAGTCAATACTTATATGCATACTACACAACATTTACCTGCCATGGAAAAGCCCATCTTTCGATGGGCTTATTCACCTGACCTCCTGAAGCTGATTGCTTGAGTGACTAAAGTTTGAAAGCTTCGATCGAAGGTTTCCAATCTGCAGGATTTCATCCAGCATCATATACAACTCATCGTCGGGCTCTTTAGCCAAGAATCTCATAGCATTGCTACGGATTTCGACAATCTCGTCACGCTCCTTCCTGATCTCATCACTAAGATTAAGAATCTGGAGGTCAATCTTGTGAATCTGGTCTTCTAACTTGGCGACGGTAGCGACGTTGGTTTCATTACAAATCCTTTCGTCGCTCCTGACCCGCTGCATCACTTCATTATCGCTATAGAACGTATCTACAAACTCATGTCGTGTATGCATAGCCTTAATCCTTCTAAAGCTATCGGACTCGCGGTGGATATTCATACTCACCTTGCGGTGTTCATCCTCGAGCCCCGCCTTGTGGTCAGCGAGCTCATAGATTTCAAGGTATGTCACCTTCATCTTACGACGAAATTCGGCAACCTTGCGGCGGATATGAAAGTCAGAGTTCGGGTTGAAAACTTCCATGAACATGACATTGTCCTTTGTTGGTAGGTGCACATACAGTCTTGTATGTGCGTCCATTGTACCATAAATTAAAATAAACGCAAGAGTTTTATTTACTACTACTTATTGGCACCACCGTTAATGGTTATAAAATTAAAAGCCCGTCAATTTCTTGACGGGCGTACATCACACTCCCTATGCCATAGATAGTCGCTTGGAAAGCTCAGTGTCAGTTTCACATACCTTTACGAGAAACCCGTACTCTGCTTGGGCTTGAAGCACCTCAGGCAAAGGCTTAGCGGCTCGATAGGTACCCTGGTCGATCATTTCCTGGCGCCGCCTAAGAGCGCCCAGCAAGCTCCCAACCTTGGCAGAGTTGCCCTCGATGAGCTTGTCGTAGCGCCTAGCGATAGCGTCGTACGCTACCACCAACTGGTTCATCTGTGGATTGTCCGGAGCGATTGATCGAATCTCACTGACCGATAGCTCATCAGGATCGTACAGATATCGATAGAGCTCAATAATCCGATCCCAGCGCTGATTCATCATCCGATTGAGATCCTTAAGTATCTGCAGATGAGACATAATGCTACGGTAGTACCGGATTACCTCAAGATCAATCTCAGAATTCTGGACGATCTGGTTGCGTGCATCTTTCTGCTTGCTACGAGCAGTATTATTCACCACTCTCACCTCTTTCATATAGGAGTAGGTACACTAAGTTATATCAACTTTAGTAGCTATACCATACCATAATCTTGATAATAAATATAGTTTATTTTTAGCATATTTAAAGAATGAAAATACCCCACTAGTCTTAGTGGGGTTACTTTTGCCAAACATCGGTTTGACTTCTCTAGTCGCTAACCATAAGCGACCGACGAATCTCTTCCCTTAGGGTTTGAGATTGCTCCTCTAGAGCTTTTACGACCTTAGCCTTGCGATCACATTGAGAGGTCAGCCATTTGATCTCATCACACTCAAGCTTATCGCTAACATAAAAGCCTTGCCTATCTGAGCCGCGCAGTGACTTAGCTCGATTAGGTGATCCTATCGATCCGAGCCCCTTCATGAGCGAACTAGACCTGAGTCCACGCAGATGTACGCCCGGACCCTGACTAGTACCCTTGGCTCGATTCAATTGACGACTTAGTCGTTCAAGATCCTCACGTTCCTGCTCAAGCTGCACTAAGACAGTGAACAGCTGCAGGTAAGGATTATTACCTTCGGCACGAGATGGACTATTGAAGCGCTGGGTCGACATTTCGACACCTCTTCCTTAAGTCAAAACATCTATGCGCTCGCATAGATGTTGATATATATACCACGTAATTAAAAAATGTGCCAATATTTACTTTACTTTATAGCCTTTTGATAGTACTTTCATCGTGGTTATGGTATAAATGAGTGATAGGAAGATAAAAAATAAACACTTATGACTCATCTAATAATAATCTCTATTATTGTCTTTGCAGCTATCATCCACGCTACCTTTCAGTTAAGCGTGAGTACTTTAACTTTGATGAGTGGTCATGCCCTTGGTAGAAGAACCTCTAAGAAGCAACTAACTCGCCTAGTTGGTGCCTTTATCTTAGGTGTTATGTTAATGAGTACACTGCTACTACTATCTATTAGCTATATCACTCAAGCCTTTCTACTCGACAACGACTCCCTCTCGCCAGCCCTATGGGCAATTAACTCTGGTCTACTAGTCGGTCTGGGTATAGCAGCTTGGCTATTTTACTACCGACGACAAAAGAGTAGCACCAGCCTCTGGCTACCAAAGGCCTTGTCTAATTTCCTAAGCCTACGCAGCAAAAAGACAAAAAGCGCAGCCGAAGCGTTTAGTCTAGGTCTTACTAGCGTAACGTCAGAAATAATCTTTATCATCGGTCCAATTTTAACTACTGCTCTAGTACTTGGCTCTCAGGTTCCAGTTGAAGCTGCTCTGAGTCTAACTCTTCTTTACACTCTAATCTCTGCCCTACCACTGACTTTAATTGGTGTACTGGTTCTACGAGGAGCACGCCTAAGTAGAATTCAGAAGTGGCGAGAGCAAAACAAGAACTTCCTACAGTTTATAGCTGGCGCTGGCCTAATCGTACTAGGCTTTTACCTATATGTTCACGAGGTGATATTAGTGGCCGTTGAAGGAGCCCATTACTACTAGGAGCTTAATTATGACAAAAACTATCGTACATAAAGAAGGTAAAACCAAACGCACTGAAAGCTATGATCCAACGAAACTACACGAAAGTATCTACGCCACCTGTCTAAGCGTTCACGTTCCCGAAGGGCAAGCTGAACACTTAGCCGAACTGGTAACGGGAGCGGTAACCAGATGGACGAAAGATAAACCTGACGTCACCAGCCGAGACATCCGAATCAAAGCAGCTGAAGCGCTAAAAATACACAACCCAGATGCAGCCTACTTATACAAAAACAATCAACGCATCGTCTAAAACAAAAAGGAGATAACAGTGGCTAGAAAACAAAAATTTGACTTCGACCTTATTGTTATAGGTAGCGGTGCCGGCGGTACTGCTGCTGCAACAGTTGCAGCTAGACAAGGCAAGACTGTAGCTGTAATTGAATCAGATAAATTTGGTGGCCAGTCACCGAACACGAGTGATATTCCAACCAAATCCCTACTACACGTAGCTCATCTCTACGATGAAACTAAACGTGGAGCTCGCTTTGGCATTCGCTCAAGCACTATCGGATACAACTTCCCTACCATCAAGGACTGGAAAGATACCGCCGTAAAGCGGGCCGGCGGCAACCGACGCTATTACCAGCAAGCTGGTATTTCCACCTATCGAGGTCGTGGACACTTCACCGGACCAAACGAGATTAGTGTTAACAACCGCAAGCTAACCGCTCGCTTCTTCCTAATTGCAACTGGTGCAAACTGGAAGATGCCAAATGTCCAAGGCATAGATACTATCAAATACCTAACTCCTGAGACTATCCTTCAAGCTATCCGACCGCCAAAGAGTCTTTATATTATTGGCGGCGGTAGTGTTGCCGTGGAGATAGCTCAGCTGCTTGCTACTTTCGGCACCAAGGTTTATATCGCAGAAGTAGCCAGTCGGATTCTGCCACATGAAGATGAAGCAGTTGGTCAATTCATGCAAAAAGAATTCGAAACTAAAAAGGGTATGACAATCCTTACTCAAACTCGGACATTAGCAGTTGAGAAAGAAAACATCGCCAAGCGCGTCACCTACAGTCGTGGTGGCGTTGAAAAAACTGTTCGAGTAGACGAAGTCTTACTAGCAGACAGCCGCGCCCCTGAACTTGACCTTGGCTTAGATAACGTAGGAGTAGACTACTCACCTAAGGGCATTAAGGTTAATGAATATCTCCAAACCTCAGCTAAATACATTTATGCGAGCGGAGACGTACTGGGTCGCAACCCTAGCTTTACTCACACTGCTCTCAATGAAGGTCGAATTGCTTACCATAACATGTTCAACAAAAACCAGATCATCCCGAACTATACTGCCACCCCACGCATCACCTTCACTAATCCCGAAGTAGCATCAGTAGGCTATACCGAAAATGATTGCATCAAGCGCGACCTGCAAATGAAGGTAGGACTAGCTCCACTCAACACTATCGCCAGGTCTAACGCTAGCGACAACCGCGATGGCTTTGTTAAGATTATTGCTGATAAAAAAGGTGTCATCATTGGTGCCACTGTCGTTGCGCCTGGAGCCGGTGAAATTATCCACGAGCTCACACTTGCTGTTCATCACAAGATGACTGCACAACAAGTAGCGGAGACACCTCACGCCTTCTTAAGCTGGTCTGAAGCTGTTAAAGTAGCAGCCACTCAACTGTCTTAGACTAATATCACCCTCGCCTTCCACCGCCCAGACTCTTGCAGAGATGTTCTATTTTTGATAATATAGAAAATGTGCCGCGGGGTGGAGCAGTCTGGTAGCTCGTCGGGCTCATAACCCGAAGGTCATAGGTTCAAATCCTGTCCCCGCTACCAAGAAAAGTGCTAGTCAGAAATGACTAGCTTTTTTCTTTATTCTTTTGTTAGCATTTAGATTGTCATTGAATTATACACTTATGTTTATGTCAAAAAATCGACACATCCCTACAGCCTGGAAAAGCCTTATACATAGCTCATGACACCACTGGTTACTCACAGCCTTTGCAGTGACTGTATTACAACTTTTACTACTATCTCCCAATAGCAACTCTAAACTATTAGGGTATCTATACATCCTAGTTATTATTTTAATCACTACTAATGTCGTCAAAGCAGCTCGCCAAGCATTAGTGGGCCGCAAACCTATAAATAAACTCAACATATCATAGTAAATGCATAGACAACGAGATGCAGAAGCTTTGGTAGAGTATCAATAGAAGTAAAACCCCAGCCATAAAGACTAGGGTCAGGGCTGTAAGCACCAACTAGGTTTACCTGTTGAGATTCTCCTCCTTAAGAAAGAGAGGGAAAGCTCGCCATCGGTCAATCTGATTATAGGACAAGCACTGAAGTCCAATGATCAAAAGACCGCCAACAGCGATTGCCGCTAGATCCCTCACGTCGAACGTGTCGGTATTTGGCGCTCCTGTCCACTCAATAATAACACCTGGATCAAACCATCCTTCATCGTCATCATCGATGCCAAAATAATCTTCAAACTCAATCCACAGACCCCACAGCGTTCCAACAACCGGAATGCCGAGCCAATAGATTGGACGTCGCTTCCGACTACTCTTATTCGGACTCCTCTGGCGAAATGGTGCTGCAATCGTTGTGATTACAAACGTGAAGAACGCAACAAAGCAAAAGTCTGCCATGTGATGACGAATTAAGGCCGGTACGCCAAAGTACCTCACCAAAACAATTCGTCCGAGGACGGCTAAAAAAGCCATCAGGAAAATTAGCGCGAATGGCCAATTGATACGGTTAGTAAACTTTTCCATTTACTCCACCTCTCTCTGTAAAGGTACTTGTCAACCCTGAGATTTATGGTATCACATAGTGTTTCAGTGTACAGCTTAAGCGTTTAGCTATATAACGCTAGAGAGCGCCAGTTTCTACATCAGCATTACCGCCAAATAAGAAGTTCATCCAGAGCCTAAAATTCGTGTCTTTCCTCACCCGCTGCTGTACAGGTGCAATTTCTTCGTCCAGCTTAGCATCCGCTTGCTTGGCCTCTTCAGTATTAGCTGGCAACCTGAGTAACTTTTCGCCTGGATCACCATAGCCTAGCTTCTCCCTAGCAGCTAACTTTAGATACTCTTCGCTCCGAAGATAAGCTTGTTCGTATTCAAGCATATCTTTTTGAAGAGACAGTAGTTCTTTTTGTCGATACTTCTCTTCTATCTCTGCCCTTAAGACATAGTTCTTCTGCATAGTAGAGATTGATCCCCATATAAAAGCGATCGTAACAATGCCCATAACCACAATAAACCCTAGTTCTCGAACAGGGTAAACGTAACGTATTTTATAGATTAGTTTTTTAATATTTGTGTTGGACATTAGACCTCTCTTATTATAGCGTAATCAATTAATATACGCTATAATGGCTCTAGCCTTACGGGGGCGTAGCTCAGGGGTTAGAGCAGTCGGCTCATAACCGATTGGTCGCTGGTTCGAACCCAGCCGCCCCCACCATAATTATTTCTACTCTAGAGTAGACTCTAAAGGCTTCGGGGTGTTAGCTCATTTGGTAGAGCGCTTCGCTGGCAGTGAAGAGGTGACCGGTTCGATTCCGGTACACTCCACCAGAAATTATGATTATTAACCACCTCATCTATGGGGTAGTTTTTTATGTGCCGAGTTGAGAATAGGGCAAAATAGTTTAATATAACTATATACATAAGCTTGATAGTAAAAACAAAAACATGATAAACAAATTCCTAACTAAGCGTGACTTCACTGCAGTAGAACTATTGGTTGTGCTAGTTGTTATTGGAATCCTAGCCGCCGTCACAGTAGTTGCATACAGAAGCACTCAGTCCAGCTCCATGGATGCTCGTATAAAAGTTACAGTTAATGATGTTGGCAAAATTTTACACATGGAGAAACTTAAAGGCAATCGCTCAACCGCCAATGGATACTAGTATAATGCAGGTGGCGTCGACGACATTCTAATCCTCACACACTTTACAGCCGGGTATCGCAGTGATCTTCAAAGCGTCAATGCTCCAAGCCCACGAAAATCACATTTGACACTACTACCCCTGCACAACCGCCTCAGGCATTAATGGTTTTGCTATCTATGCATCATTAAATTACCCAACTCAAGAAGATATAGACAACTTCTTTACTGCTAGAGATCGTTGCGGGAGCTCCTCTTCAAACGCTCCAGACACATCAACTAGCAACCTACCGAAATATAATTACGCCAAAATACTCTCTTCATATCATTTAATAAAAAAGAGGCAGACAGGTCCTAAACCAAATCCTCAAAAACAAACGACACCCTGGCTTCACAATAGTCGAACTAGCGGTAATGGTTCTTGTGATAGGGATTTTGGCAACTATTAGTATCGTTGGATATAACGGACTACAGGACAAAGCCAGAGACAGCCAAAGAATGGCTGACACCGACTCCATTGCGAAGATGATTGGTATTAGTGCCAGTCGGCATGGTATGGACTCAGTAGCAACTGGAAGTGGTTGCTTATGTACTCGCCTCTCTTAACACTGAGCCTGAAAAGCCCAATCCTATATCTGACCTATGTGATGGCGGCATCTCAACCTTTAGTAGCGGCAGTATAGCTAACTGGACGCTCTATACGGGCACTTCTGGCCACTACTGCATCAATCACGGTTAAAGCTTACTAAGGCCCTCTAGGAGAGGCTTAAATGGTCTCGTTCTGCAATTAGAATCTGTCTTTACAATCAAAAACCCCAGCTCGCGGGAGAGCTGGGGAATTTTTGACACCTGTTTGTTTTCATTTAGTTTATCACTAAATTGAAAATATAGGCAAACTATTTATGCTATTTTTTCTTAGGTAGAGTAAGGAAACCGTTTCGTGGGTTTTCCTTAACCTCGCGGTCTTCAGGTAGATCACAAGGCTCACCCTTACCGTTCTTTTCATTCTTACTGAAGAAGTAGATTGTCTGTGGTTTTCCGCCGCGAAGAGTAACTTCTGACTTGTGTAAGTAGTACGTGACGCCCTTTGAGTTAGTATGACTGTAAGCCATGTGGTAATATCCTCCTGTTAAAATATCTTACACTTCTTAAGCTACAGGGTTGAGCCACTAGTGTCAACACTATACGCTACGATATTTTATCAGTAGTATGACTCGTAAAATGATGATGACTGTCGCGCGAATTAGAATCATAAGCGCTAACAGGGCTGTTATCAGTAGTGAGAGACCAGCGAAATCAAATGATATCTTCGGTGAAACAAATACATGCTTATAAGTTGCAACTTCAGGCAATTCCACACTGCTAACCGGGTCTTGACCTGGGTCAAACTTAGCAAACTCCCGCGCAAAACAGTCCACGTACCCTTGAGTATAGCCAGAAAATTGAGGCTTACAGATATCGTCTACCGTCTTGTTAATTACCGCCTGGTCATTATTCTGATTACGAGTCGCTTCTTCAATTAACCTTGCTCGATCACGGTCATAAGACGCAGTCAGATAAACAACATTTTCACCAGTGTTCATATGTTTAGCTACGAACCGCTGAAGGTCAACTAACCTAGCTCTCACCGCCTCCGGATCACCAGCCTCATCCGCTGCAATCACTGCATCTCGGCGCTGAATCATACCGATATTATTAAGCCTTAAGAAGGTGGCAGTTAGAAAACCAAACAGAATTAGCAGCATAACTAGCTGCCAAGTTCTTACGCGCTGCAAGCCTTTGAGCCAGCTTTTTATCGTTCGCCTGTCTTCCACTAGACTCCCACCATAGTATTATTCCCTCTGAGTATACCAAAAAAGCATAAGCGAAGGTAGACTTGCCAAATACTATATCCCCTAGTCTAGTGATATAATAGAGCCATGCATATATACTTCTCTGGAATCGGTGGAGTGGGACTTGGGCCACTAGCCTTAATTGCAAAAGATGCCGACTATCAAGTTGGAGGCTCTGACCGTGATCGAGGCCTAATGACTGAAGAACTTGAATCAAAAGGTATCACAATCTCTTATAACCAAGATGGAAGCCATCTAGAATCAATCCATCAATCTAATCCGATTGACTGGCTGGTATTTAGCGCTGCCCTGCCCCATAATCACGCCGAGAGAGTGAAAGCTCGTGAACTAGGCATTAGAGAATCTAAGCGCGACGAACTGCTGGCGCAGATTATTGAAGAAAAGAACCTAGAGCTAATTGCCGTAGCAGGCACTCATGGCAAAACCACCACCACTGGAATGATGGTTTGGTCAATGCAGCAACTTGGCATTCCAGTTAGCTACTCAATTGGCACTAACATTAGCTTTGGTCCGAGCGGCCACTTCGAAGCTGGCAGTAAATACTTTGTTTATGAGTGTGATGAATTTGATCGCAACTTTCTTCACTTTAAGCCGAGCCTGTCTTTAATTACAGCTGTTGACTATGACCATCCCGACACCTATCCGACACAAGCTAGCTACTATGAAGCATTCGAAACCTTTGCCAAGCAGTCCTTAGAAGTCATCACCTGGGAGGATCAGCACGCTCAACTTTTCCCTGCCGCAAAAACACTCCAAATACCAATCGTTAAAAACCTAGCAGGAGCTCACAACCGACGAAACGCCAGCCTGGTGGTCGACGCCCTTAAACACTTAGACGTCGAAGAGGATAAGGCAGTTGAAGCAGTTGAGAGTTTTCCTGGCGTATATAGACGCTTTGAAAAACTCGCCGAAAACCTTTATAGCGACTACGGACACCACCCAGTCGAAATTGCCGCCACTCTTCAGATGGCTAGAGAAATAAGCGATAAGGTAGTACTAGTTTACCAGCCACATCAAAACATTAGACAGCATGACCTACTCGGAAAGTACACCGATCAATTTAAAGATGCGACCGCAGTCTTTTGGACCTCAACTTATTTAAGTCGAGAAGACCCTGACCTACCTATCCTTACTCCAGAAGAACTCTATAAAACTGTTGAGAATAAACACATCATCATCCCAGCTGAGCTCAATGATAAGCTCTGGAATGCAATCACAAAAGCTCTCGAGAACGATGCTCTCGTCCTATGTATGGGTGCCGGCTCAATTGATGGCTGGGTACGAGACAAGGCAAAAACACTTAATCAATAAACTTGCTCACCTAAAAAATATTTGTTAAAGTAGGGAAATTGCTACAGGCTACTACAGGAAGCTGGTAGCCACCACCACCGCTAACTACTCAACAAAGACACTGCTTGTGTTTTTGCATTTTTTGATGTATTCTTACAACTACTACATCAAAATAAAAAGATGGTGAAAAACTATGTTTAAAAAACACGAGCGTTTCCAAACATCAATCGAAACTATAGAGCGCACAGAAACAGCAACCGAGCAGTACAACAACACTACTACGGAAGCTTCAACTGAGCCTAAGTCTCATGAGGCTTTAGAGGGAAAAGTTAACCCAAGTCGTGAAATTTTCCAAAACACGATGATTGAAAGTGTTAATCAAAATGGTGAAACCGTCACCGAGCGCAAATACAAAACCCTAACAGACCTATGGAAAGACTTCATTCCTGAAAATCTAGAAGACTATGAAAGTAGCGTAGCAGTTGCTCAGATTCTAGAGACCAAGTCTTTTGTTACTTCAATTAAAGAATACTCTGAACAAACCCAGAGCGACATCCTATCAATTGGCTACACCGATGACGGTACCTTTTATGTCACACTTACCGAGGGTCGCGACCAGGATAGAGTTTCGGTGGTTCGCATGAACCCCCTTGATGGTCAAGAATCAGAAGAAATTATCGGACAAGGCGTTGAGATAGAAAATCACTACAACCGCCAGACTCATGACCGTTCGGCATCCGTACAGGTGAAAGACTCGTTAGGTGAAGATATTAAGATTAACCTTAGCGTTCAAGGAAACTCAGTTTTAGTTGGCAGCGAAGAAAAACTACTTCGCTACGCGGGAGATCTGGATCACAAACTGGATTACCAATTTCCAATGACTCAAGAAGGACGTCTGCGACAATCTAACAATCAAGAGTTCAGACGACGACAAGAAGAAATGTCTGAACTACACCTTAACGACTATTAGTAAGGACTACTCTTGAGAAGGCGGACTAGCCTTAACAAAGTTTGTCACCAAACCTTCACTCAACCACCTATTTTCATAGGTGGTTGTATATTTATAAGACTTATCTAAATCAGATTCATGAAGATCAAAAGATAGCTCGGCTATCTTCCAACCCTCTTTAACTAGTACCTCTAAAGACCACATAAAGAAGTCTCGGTTGTCATGCTTGAGAAGAAGCGCGCCATCAGTCTTTAAAAGCCCCTTATACTTGTTTAAAAAGGTAGGATGGGTCAATCGTCGTCCTGCGGAGCGCTTACGTGGAAACGGGTCTGGAAACGTCACCCACACCTCTGAAATACTGCCAGCTGGCGCTATTTCATCAATCTGATCAGCCCTAGCTCGAATAAACTCAATGTTCTCTAAGCCCATATCCATTGCCTGATAAGCGCCCTTCTGAAGCCTATCAGCCTTAACATCTAGCGCTAAGTAAGTTTTATTAGGGTTATCTTTAGCTAGGTTTACTGAAAATAAACCAGTTCCTGCCCCTACCTCTAAAACATCAACAGGTTTTGACTGCCACTCATCAAACTCGTAGCAGATATCAGAATTAGCAAACTTAGCGAACTTATACTTCTTTCGCTTACGGGTGATTATAAAATCATCAGGGTTTACTTTATCGGTCACTCGACTTCAATCCCTAGCGTCTCATCACTAATATCAGCCGGACTAAAGGCGTTAGCATACTCTCTAAGTTGATCACGCTTCTCTTTAAACATATCCTCAAAGCCCTCTAGTGACTCCTCGTTGAGATCTTGACCAGTGTCAAAGCCATCGAACTTCTTAGATTGCCAAGCTTGAGATCTAACATCCTCATAGACAGGCCGACTTAAGTCTAGTTGGGCAGCACCACTCTGGTTGTACAGGTGCATACTAAACAGGACTAAACCTATAGCGATAATAATTGAAGAGAACACCACAAAGATTAAGGAACCACGAAGACCCATTACTTCAGCTGATTCTAATCTAAAAATTAGATTCTCAAACTTACTCTTCATCACTTACGTCCTCGTTCTCTTCTTGGTCACGGAGATACTCTTGCTTAAACTTTTCAAACGCCGTGAAGTAGTTGTCGATACTTTGGTTGGTTCGATTCATTGAACCGTACACATCTGAACGCATCTGCTGAACCGCTTGAAGCTCCTGGTAGAACTGGCCCTGCCTTGACTGGCAATCTGACTTTAGCAGCTGGTTCATTGCTTTTTCATACCTCTGGTAGTTATCATCAAACTCTTGCCTATCTTCCCGAACACTAGCAGCATTAGAGATCAGATCTGGACCATCCAAATTCTCTGAAGCGACCTTAGAGTTAAAACGCGCGATTAACCGCTCTGAAATGTCATTAAAGGCAGCTCCAGCATTAACTCGAAGCAAACCATCTTGCTGATGAACAGCTGATAGTTTCATTTTTACATCAAGACAATCCATAGTGAGAGACTCGAAGACTGTCTCTTCAGCTGGACGAAGTTGTCCGTCCTGGGCTCTAACTGCTGGCGTAACTGAAAAATAAGACACCACCAGTGTCGCCGCCATTAGAGTTAGAAATATTCTTCTCACGCTTCTAGTATGCCTTTCTTTCGAGCATCGGTCAATCTGACCAGAGGGGTTAATTTATCAACATTAACTACTTAACAATAAAAGACACCCCTTAGTCAGCCTACTACCGACTAAAGGGTGTCTTTAGTTTAAGCTGGATTAAGCATCAAGCTTTTTAGCTGTCCTACCTACACCACGTGCAGTTCGGTTGGCGCTATCAGCTACGTTAGCTGCACGCTTGTCAGCTTCATTGCGCAGTTCACTCACTTCGCGCTTTACATTAGAAGCAGTTGTCTTCGCCTTCTTAGCAAACTCAGCTGCATCAGCTCCGATTTCAGAGGCACCCATGCGCACTTTTGCTGCGCCCTCGCTGTAGACTGCCTTAGCTTCTTGAGCTTTTTCAGTTGCTACCTCGCGCATGCGCTCTGCTTTTTCAGATAGCTCTGCTCGAGTTTCCTTGCCACTCTTAGGTGCAAATAGAACTCCCGCTACGTAACCTACTGCTGCTGCACCTAGTACTTGAAATAGTTTACCCATTGTCTTCTCTCCTCCTATCGATTCTTTTTAAAAGCTCGGATGGCTGAATTGAACACCGTTAGCGGCGATAGCCATGCAGTCGCTGAGGCTAAATTATCAGTAATCACCTTAGCTTGGTTGCTGATCTCCCTCAACCTGTTGACTACCGTTATTAGTAAAGTAAGTAGTACTACAATCACGATCGATAAAATGATCACCGTCACGGTTAGCAGTACGATCGCTACCTCTACTGGATCCATTGATCTCTCCTCTCTTTACTGTTGTACTTTGTATTATAGCAACTAATCTAAAGGCTGTAAAAATTACAGTCCCAGTTCTTTCAATAAGGCAGGGTCACCAGCTGAAGGAGCGTTCATCATAACGTCCACGCCAGAACCATTCTTAGGGAAGGCAATTACTTCTCGAATGTTATCTTCATCAACTAGCACCATAAACATTCGGTCGACACCAAAGGCACAGCCAGCATGCGGTGGAGCACCATACTTAAAGGCGTTTAGCATTGCGCCGTATTTCTCTTCAACATACTCTCGGTCATAACCTAGTAGGCCAAATGCTTCATACATAACCTCTGGGTTATGGTTTCGAACCGCACCAGAACAAACTTCATAGCCGTTCATGACTAGGTCGTATTGATCAGCTACAATCTCTAGTCGCTCCTCGTCAGTCTTAGCTTCCCTAAGCGCTTCAACACCACCACGTGGCATACTGAATGGGTTGTGACCAAAGTCTACCTTACGCTCAGATTCACTCCACTCGTAGAATGGGAAATCTACCACCCAGGCTAGTGCCACTACATTCGGATCCTTTAGTTCAAAGTGATCAGCAAATGCATTTCGCAGTCGTCCTAGCACCTTGTTAACTGTTGCGCGCTCATCAGCACCAAAGAATATAGCGTCGCCTGCTTGTGGTTGCATACGATCAATTAAAGCTTCATGCTCAGCCCGAGAAATAAACTTAGCAATTGGTGCTTCCGGCTTTAGACCACTTACTACTAGCTCATCTTCCTTAGCACCACCACCATCAACATACTTAATGTAAGCCAGTCCTCCAGCACCTTCACGCTTAGCAATTTCGGTAAAGTTATCAATTTGCTTGCGGCTCAAGCTAGCTGCGTCCTTAACGAGAATCGCCTTAATAGTGTTAGCGTTCTTAAAGACTGCAAACTCAGTGCTTGAGAAAACATCAGTCAGCTCCGTTAGCTGCATATCGAAGCGGAGGTCTGGCTTATCTGAACCATACTTTTCCATCGCCTCTTTATGAGTAATTCGAGGGATATCTTCGTGTAGAAGCTTCTTGCCAGCAAAGTCAGTTACCAACTTCTTAATTAGGGGTTCTGTAGTCTGACGGACCTCTTCACCGTCTTCAACAAAGGCCATCTCAAGGTCAAGCTGGTAAAATTCACCATAAAGACGATCTGCTCGAGGATCTTCATCCCTAAAACACGCCGCTAGTTGGTAATAGCGTGGAATACCGCCAACCATCAATAACTGCTTAAACTGCTGAGGAGCCTGAGGCAGTGCGTAAAACTTACCTTCTTGGAGTCGTGAAGGAATTAGAAAGTCTCTGGCACCCTCTGGACTAGAGCTAGTAAGAATCGGAGTGGTTACCTCAATAAAGTCTCGCTCTTCCATGTAGGCGCGGATGAACTTATTGTATTCATGTCGTTGCTTTAGGCGCTGCTGCATCTTCGGTCGACGTAGATCAAGATAGCGATATTTAAGCCTTAGCTCTTCGTTAGCCTGAGCTTCAGAAAACGGCTGGATTGGTAGAACTTCAGACTTATTAAGAACAATAACCTCTTCCGCTACGATCTCGACATTACCGCTTTTAATATTTGGGTTAGCAAGACCCTCAGCTCGCTCGACAACTTGACCAGTGACCTTAACAACATACTCATCACGTAAACTATCAGCTACTTCAAATACATCTGAATTATCAGGATTTGAGACTACCTGAACTAGACCCTCATGGTCTCTAATATCGATAAAAATTAAGCCACCATGATCACGGCGTGACTGGACCCATCCGGAAACTGTTACTTGGCTGCCAATCGACTGGCTAACCGCATTAGATAATACTCTTTTCATATACCATTTATCATATCAGACAGTAGTTGACCATACCAGAGGTGGTTAGGTGTTAGCTAGACTAGACGTCTTTAGATTTACTAGGCTTGTTGTTGCCCTTGAGGTTTCGAGCCGCCACAGCCCTCAAGTCGTCATGGCGATCGAATTGATCTAAGATTCTTTCGCCGATTAACTCTTCGACCACATCTTCAAGCGTGATGATACCAACAGTTTCACGATACTCATTAACAACAATAAACAAGTGATGCCTAGTTCGCAGGAATGCACCTAGTGCATGCTCTAAAGTCTGAGTCTCCTTAATGTAGTGAACAGGCGTATCCATGATGTCTTTAGCTTTTTTCGACTCCATATCAACTAGCTCTAGTAGGTTACGAATATAAACTACGCCAATAACGTGGTCGATGTCTTTTTCGATAACTGGAAAGCGGCTATAGCCAGTTTTATGTAATTCATCGAGTCTTAATGGCCCAAGCAAGTCATCGGCATAAACCACTTCGACTACACTCCTTGGCGTCATAACTGATTCAACTGTTAACTCACCAAAAGCTAGGGTTTTTTGGATACGCTTTAACTCTTTGGCGGTTAAGACACCTTGGCTCTCACTCGCTAAATGAAGCATCTCTTCCTTAGAGTGGATTCGCCTTGACTTCTGACTTGGTAGAGGCATACGAGAAAAGAATTGACCAAGCCTAGGATACTTTTCAAACAGAGAGAAGATATAGCCCTCTAGCCTAGAGTAGATACTATCGGCAAACTTCTGCACCACCCCACTACCAACTAAAAGAAGCTGGACCAATACTCCAGCTAGAAACACTAGAAAAGCGACTACCCAATACAGCTCCTTAACTAGAATAAAAATAATAAAGAATAAGACAAAGGTCATTAAGATAAACCTTAACCCTAAGGTAGCGGCAAAGAACTTATCACGCTGAGACTCTAGCTTAGAAGTCGCAGCTTTATTCTTCAGTAGTCGATTCTTTTCATAGTCACTGAGACTACCCTGAAGAGGCCTGAGCGATATTAATAACAACATCACTAGGTAGAGGATAATTAACAGGGTTAAAGAGATTCCATCCATACTGGCATTGTACTGGTTTTATTGCCCTCATGCTAGTAATTTAATACAATGGTTAAAGTATTATAAATGGAGGTATAGATGAGTAAACAGGCGTGGATTATATTTGCCGCCGTAGTTGTGATTGGATTAGGTGTACTGATTTACCTATCTCGTGGTGACTCAATTGATGTTTCTAGCATTGATCACACTGAGCCGATCGTAACCGAAGAACAAATTGAAGCAGCTAATTCAGGACTAGGTGACCGCATTTACGGCAACCCTGAAGCTGAAGCAACACTAATTGCATATTCAGACTACTCTTGCCCAGGCTGTGCAGCTTTTAATGAGCGCCTAATGGGAGTAATGGAAGAGGAGGAATACAAAGATAACGTCCGCGTTGTCCACCGACACTTCCCTATCAAGACAATTCACCCAAATTCTTTTTCAGCATCAGCCTACGCTGAAGCCATCGCACTTCAGAACGAGGAAGCTTTCTGGGAGTATTCAGACCGACTATACAAGAACCAGCAGCAGTGGTCAGCAGCACCAGCTAACGAGCGTGACGACCTACTTCTATCCTTCGCTTCTGGTCTAGATGTAGAACTTGATCAAGTTCGTGAAGATGCCAAGAAGTCAGAAGTTATCCGTAAGGTTAACTTTGACGGTGCTCTCGGACGCGCAAATGGTGTACAGGCAACTCCTACCATCCTCATTAACGGTGAGCAAACTGATGCCAGCCAGATCGGTGACGCCCCAGCTCTTCGAAAGGCTCTAGATGAGGCTATCAAGGAAAGCGGTAGCGACAAGTCTGATGAGGAAGCTAAAAAAGAAGAAGACTCTAAAGACTAAGACACTAAAGACGAGTCAACCGATAGCGAAAACTAAGCTAAATTCTTAGTAAAAGAAAAACCCTACAGAGAATCTGTAGGGTTTTTAGTTAGCTCCACCTGCTAGCTAATCTGTAACTACCACAAGGGTATTAGGCAGCACATCAAACATCCGATGCGTAGCCAGGATTTTGTCACGAAGCTCATTAAATGCTTCCTCTTCGATCATAAAACCGCGCGAAAGATACTGGAACGACCAAGGGAACATTAAGGCAATCATATCACTATAGATAAATATCCCTAAGCACTATCGTTACTACATTAGACAATATAAAAAGCCCCACTAGATGTGAGGCTTTTTTGGCCCACGCCGCTTATTGAGCGATGTAGTTTTGCCAGTCGGCAGGAACTACATCGACTGCAACCTTTTTGCTTCGGCTTGAAACAAACTCGATAGCAATTGGCATGATAAATCTCCTATTTAAGTGCTCGCTCCGATCAAATCGACCAGTGGCTTTCGCCATATTTAGTATTAGTTCACGGAACGCATGATTAATAATAGCAAGCACATGTAAAAAAGTCAATAGCAAAGCCTCACGACCTCACCCGCTTATGGCTAGTATACCAATAACATAAGCGCTCTGTAAAGGCGCTTATGTTATATTATTAATTGGATTTTACGGGGGTGGTTTTAATTAGTCGTGCTTAGCCTTACGAACTTTTCTTTTAACAACTTTACCTTTACGTAAAACATCAACATGAGCACCGATTAGTATGGCTTGAGAGGCTAAATTACACCACAGCATCAAAGCGATCACACCAGCAAATAAACTATACGAATCACTAAAGTTAGCAAAGTAGCGTGCATAGATAAAGAATAAGCTAGTAAAGATAGCCAATAGGATGGCGGCTACGAAAGATCCAACACTTACCCATGTAGCTTCGTTAGCGTTCTCACGCTGCGGCGCATACTTATACATCACACCAATAAATAGGAATAACAGAGCCGCTATAATCGGCCACCTAATTAATGATACGAAAGTGGCCATCACCCCACTAAGCCCAAGCCCCTCTAAAGTGGCTGGATTACTCGCTAACAATGCTCCAAACATGAATGCGAACAGCAATATACCGACTGTCATCAAAAAGCTTCGTATTCGTGATGGAATAAAGGACT
Source organism: uncultured Candidatus Saccharibacteria bacterium (assembly GCA_964479125.1). Classification (GTDB taxonomy): domain Bacteria; phylum Patescibacteriota; class Saccharimonadia; order Saccharimonadales; family Saccharimonadaceae; genus CAYZJK01. Next base: position 4 of record CAYZJK010000004.1, on the reverse strand, counting down.
CTGT
>CAYZJK010000003.1:24309-56370 GCA_964479125.1 uncultured Candidatus Saccharibacteria bacterium | reverse complement strand
ATATACCGACTGTCATCAAAAAGCTTCGTATTCGTGATGGAATAAAGGACTCTGTCTTCTTAATGCCATATACCGCATTTAGAGCCCGACTAAAGTTATCTACACCACCTGAGACGCTAAATAGAGCCAATAGGACAGCGATAATAGCGAAAATTAAGTTACTAGCCCTCTCCTGCTGAGCAGTCTCAAGCTGGGTTGTCACAAGCGAGGCAATATCTGATGGCAGATACGTATTAATAACAGCAAAGATTTGCTCTAAATCTTCAGTTGAGATCACCATAGAGGAGATAGCCACGATTGCCGCCATGAAAGGAAAAAATGCCAAGACAATAAAATAAGCTGACCCAGCAGCTAACACTCCAGTATTCTTTAAGTTCATTTCATCTAGCAGGTCAAACAATGGCTTTAGCCTCTTTTGGATGTTTGCAATGAACTCTTTCATACCTTTACCTCTTTCTTAAGAAATAATATCCCAACAGTAGCCCAATTATTAAGCTTATCACTAATATGAGATTAAATGCCCATGGAGCCGACTGAAATGGCAAATCAACGTTCATTCCATATAGTCCAGCGAACATAGTCGGAATTGCAAGTATTACCGTCATAACGGTCAAAAGACGAATAGTTTCGTTTAGCTTAGTGTCCATCACTGCTCGGTACGAGTCTCGAGAGTTGGTAATTGTCCTAAGCAAGCTGACACACCTCGCAATTAGCTGCTCAAGATCAACTGAAAGATCTTCTACTAGGTCCCTGTCATCCTCATATAGCTTAATTATATTGCCACGAAGCAACGTCTCAATTGCTGTGTTAGTTGGCTGCAATGCATCTAGATAATCATTCAAGCGACGCTCAAAACCAGCTAAGACTTCAATGTCTTTAGATCCTAGTCGGTGAATATTACTAGTCGTAGCCCTCATCTGTCGGTTGATTGATGTAACCCGCTGATGATACTGCTTCGAGATCGCATCAACCATATGAAGGAAAGTACGATTCTTCTGTGTGGTTGGGGTTAAAACTCGATCAATAAAAGGGTTCCAAAGTCGGTCTAAATTATCCCGACTAATAGTAATCATATTTTCTCTACCGATAGCAAAAAGGATTGGCGTCGTAAAGTCGTTGAAGTTATCGTCAGTATCCGGCAGACGGGTAATAAAATAGACAGTGTCCTCCTCCACTTCAATACGAGGAATCTCGTGTGGGTCGAGCGCATCCATTAAAACATCTTGATCTACGCCAAGCTCAATAAGCTGATCTTTTTCATCAGCGGTTGGAGCTTCGCAACGTATCCAGCTGCCAGGCTGAATAGCAGTACGTTGCTTAATGCTCGGTCGATAGTGGGTAGATCGATAAATCTTAAGCACAGTACCTATTTGAACACAATTCTAGAGACATTAAAAGTTGTTATGCTTAGCGGTTAGCTAGGATATCTTCCCTGACTAATGGCATAGTCATACAGCGAGGACCGCCGTGACCGCTGCCTAATTCGGCGCCTGGAGTTTCAAGAACTGTTACTCCAGCAGCCCTTAAGGCCTTGTTAGTAACATGGTTGCGCTCGTATGAAACAACTACATTTGGAGCAATTGTTAACACGTTAGCTGCACCGTTCCACTGCTCCCGAGCCATAGCTATAGGATCACCATTACCGACCTTGACTAGGTTAATCTTTGGCTGAGATAAAGCCACCCTTAGCGCATGCTCTAAATCATCTTCTAAAGTCACCTTAGGATGCTCACTGTATGGAGTCTTCTCTAATATATAGAGATTTGTTCGACCACCTCGGCCTTGAATGCGCGGATCAATCACAAAGGTATTACTATTAATCATGCCTAGGGCTGTATCAAGGTGTAGATAACTACGTCGCTTCGGTAGACTTACTGCTATCACCCGCTTAAAGCCAGCTTCTTCAAATAAAGTTGCCGCCAAGTGTTCAATAGCTTCAGGTGAAGTTCGCTCACTTAAGCCAATCATCATAGTTTCAGAATTTAGAACTAGCATGTCGCCACCTTCAATCGGAAAACGAACTGACCGGTCGAACCAGCGCTTGATATCCTGGTCCCGATAACTTGGGTGGTTATCTAGAACGTATTGCAACAGAAGAGACTCTCGCTTGCGAACTGGGAAACTCATCTTGTGTAGAGAAACACCTTCGCCAATCACAGCGGCTGCATCCCGGGTATAAAGAACATTCGGCATTGGATTTAGATAGAAAGGATTTACATCATACTCTAGAAGCTCATGTAGCTGCTTGCTCTCTTGGGAGGCTGGAAGCTTAATTGCCTTCTTGCTAACACCAGCTAAAACTGTGTCGACTAGCTCTTTAGTAGTTAAGCCCTGCAGGTAGGTTCGAAGAGGGTCAGTCGAACGCCTGTGAGCTTGCTTTGAGGTATGGATAATATCTTCAATGAAAGCTAACCTAACAGCGTCATCTCGCAGCGACTCAGTTGCAATATCAGCTAGATAAACTACTTCAACTTCGTTATCTCTTAGCAAGTCGACGAACTGATCATGCTCTTTTTGCATGCGAGCCAAGTAAGGTACGTCATCATAGAGCATGCGCTCCATAGAACCAGGAGTAATGTTCTCAATCTCCTGCCCTGGACGATGCACTAGCACCTTCTTTAACCTACCTATCTCATTGGTGACACGAAACGTGTTATCCATAATCCCCCCTTTTTTATAACTAGACCGGCTCTATATCTAACCGTAAGTATAATCTATCATCTTACTCACCTCAAGACGTATCAGCAGGTAAAGTACCGTTATCGTTCTTTCGTCTTAACCTATTCACCTGTCGTGGCATCGCCGCCCTAATGAAGCCAAGCTGCTTCCTTAGTGGTCGACCAATAATCGTACCAAGTGAGGTACCAGCGCCAATGGCGACTGCAATTGAGGTGGCGCTAATTAGAGTAGCTAATCCTTGATCAAAGTAGGACGTACCAGGTGTTGATCCAGTCACAAGCATTAAGCCATTGAAGAGTGCGAGTCCGGGAACCAGAGGAATCACACCAGCTGTTAGTAGTGAAACGGCTGGAATCCTAAATCGCCTTGATAGCACCTCGGCCGCTACACCAGCTAGTGCACCACCAAATCCGGCTGCGATAACTGAACTAAACTCTGCGTATGAAATTAGAACTGATAAACTCCAAGCCGACACACCGACAATCGTTGACCAGATTAGCGACACTAATCCAGACTGGCTCGAGGCGGCTGCTGAAAAGGCTAAGATAGCTGCCGCCAATAGCTGCATCCCATAGGAGCCGACTGGAATCGGATCTGGTGAAACTGCCATGGTAGCGCCTAGTGTTCGAGCGATAGTTAAACCAAAGATAATACCAATCACCACACTAAGTGTCATGAAGATAACCTTCGCTAAACGGGCTAGGCCGGTAATATAGTATTCGTCAATCATATCCTGGATGGCAGCCACGAAAGCTACACCCATAAGCATCATAACGATACCTCCCACTACGATTAAGGTTGGATTAGTAGCGGTCGTAAATATAGTGGTCGTATTCTCTGACATCCAAGTTACACCAGCAGCAATCACTGTCATGATAGCAGCGGCGGCAATCCTAACGAAGAAAGCAGGAATTGCTCGCCGATACATTAAGCGCATTACGTACTCTGCTAAACAACCAGACAGAAATGCAATTACAATCACAATCCATGACTCAGTGAAAATCATGCTCACACCAGCGCTAATTCCACCACCAGCTACAATCTGAATCCAGTTCGGGTATGGAGACTTACCGCGGATAAAGCCCTTAAAGCGCTCTTCAGCTTCATCAATAGTTAGGTTCTCTAATTTAATATCTTGGATTAAACGCAAGATTGCCTGCATAAGAATAGTATTAACTCGCCTGTCTTCAACAACTCGAGTTAGAGTAATTGGCGCTAAAGACAGCCCCCTGTCTTGAGACATCGTAATTACCCCGGAAGTAATATCAACATAGACCCGCCTCTCGCAGTATCGTCGGAGAATCTTTAGAACCGCCACCACTACATCCTGAGCCGGCATACCCATCGATACAAAAACATCCGCTACGTTCATTGCGAAACGCAGCGCTTGCATATTCTTATCGGCGTCATCAGAGTGAGCGTCGAAAGTCAGGTTGACCCGACTATCCGGATCATCCTGCTTCTTAAAAAACCAAAATGCCATATGCACTAATTATAGCACTCTAACCCCTATAATTTTCAAAATTAGCATAAGAATTATTTTGCACTAAAAACTAGCACAAGCATGACGGCTAATATACAATACTAAGTGATGATAAGTTATCAACAAACACAAAAAGAAATCATAGAAAAACTATCAACCGACCAAGAGCACGGCTTATCTAGCGACGAGGCCAAGAAGCGCCTCACTACCTACGGCTTGAATAAACTTGAGGAGGAAAAGAAGCGTCCACTATGGCTTAGATTTATTGCCCAGTTTAAAGATGTCATGATTCTAATCTTAGTTGGAGCAGCTATCCTATCGTTTATTGTTTCCCTGAGCGAAGGTGAAAGTCTCTTTGAACCTATCTTAATTGTCGTCATCATTCTAATTAACTCAATTATCGGACTGATTCAAGAAGGTAAAGCTGAGCGTGCACTCGAAGCCCTTAAAGATATGACTCCTCCTGAAGCAAGGGTTATTCGAGAAGATGAAACTATTGAAATCCCAGCCGCTGAGTTAGTACCTGGGGATATTATTTATCTAGAGGCTGGAGATTCAGTCCCGGCAGACGCCCGGCTAATCGAAGCAAACCTACTTAAAGTTGACGAGTCAATGTTAACCGGCGAATCAGAGCCAGTTAACAAGGATGAAGAGGCTACCTACGAAAAGACAACCGCCATTGGAGATCGACTTAATATGCTATTTTCCGGCAGCAATATTCGCTACGGTAGCGCTACCGCTGTCGTGACCGAAACCGGCATGAAGACTGAGATTGGCACTATCGCCTCTCTTCTACATACCAGCTCACGCACATTAACGCCGCTTCAGGAAAGATTATCTAAACTCGGTGTCTATATTGCCTACTTGGCCGCTATCGCTTGTGTAATTGTGTTTGTCATTTCAATTACCAGTGGTACAGATATTATGCACGCTCTGATGCTAGCTATTGCGCTTGCAGTCTCAGCAATTCCAGAAGGCCTACCAGCTATCGTAGCGGTCATTTTAGCAATCGGCGTTCAGAGGATGGTGAAACGTAACGCCATTATTCGCAAACTGCCAGCTGTAGAAACGCTCGGCAGCGCCTCAGTTATATGTACCGATAAAACTGGCACGCTAACCCAAAACCAGATGACACTCACTCACCTTTACACCGCCAAAAACAACCAAACCGTACCAATTGACAGAGATTTAACCAGAGATGATCAACTGCTATTAAAACTAGGTACACTATGCTCGAACGCTACTATTACTATTACAGATGGAGAGATTAAACACATTGGTGACCCAACCGAAACCGCCATTGTCTACGCGGCACACAAGGCTGGTATTGACCAAGATGAACTAGAGGAAGAGTACCCTAGAATTGAAGAGTTTTCGTTTGACTCTATTAGAAAGCGTATGTCGACTGTACACGAATACAACGGCGAAACATATGTAATTGTTAAAGGTGCTTATGATAGCATTCTGCCGCTCTGCTACGACCACACCCTACAAGATAGTGCTGAAGCACTAGAGGCCATGAGCCAAGACGCCCTCCGAGTTCTAGCAATTGCTTACAAAAAACTGCCATCCAAACCTAATAATTTAACTGTCGAAAGCGCTGAGTCTGACCTAACCTTCTTAGGACTAGTTGGGATGATTGACCCACCTCGCGAAGAAGCCAAACAGGCCGTCAAAGACTGCCTAACTGCCGGCATTACACCAATCATGATTACCGGTGATCACATCACTACCGCCACAGCAATCGCTAAGGAAGTTTACATCTTAAACAAACCGGAGCATGAAGCTATCACTGGCGAAGAGCTAGATGAAATGAGTGATGCCGAGCTTTACGACCGCATCCAAAACATCCGGGTGTACGCTAGAACCTCACCAGAAAATAAAATTAGAATCGTTAAGCAGTGGCAGAGCCTAGGTCACGTCGTCGCAATGACAGGCGATGGCGTTAATGATGCACCAGCCTTAAAAGCAGCCGACATCGGCTGTGCAATGGGCATAACTGGTACCGATGTAGCCAAGGGTGCATCACACATGGTATTAACTGATGATAACTTCGCCACCATTGTAGCTGCCATACGGGAAGGTCGAGGCATCTATGCCAATATTCGTAAAGTTGTCGGCCTACTACTTGGCACAAACATGGGTGAAGTAGTAGCTGTTCTAGCCACCATGATAGTCTGGCAACAAAGCCCACTTCTAGCCGTCCATCTTCTTTTCATTAATTTAGTAACCGACAGTATGCCGGCAATTGCTCTCGGTATGGAGCCGGTTGAAGATGAAGTAATGTCTGAGAAGCCTAAACCTAAAAACGAAGGACTGTTCGCTAATGGATTCGGTGTTCAGATAGTGTTCATGGGCTTATTCTTCGGTTTAATTACCTTTATTGCCTACTGGATTGGCTGGAAGATAGTCGGCAGTCATGAAGCCGGGCAAACTATGGCTTTTGGCACCCTAGCCCTCTCTCAGGTCTTACATTCATTTAGTCTTAGGTCTCGTAAGTCACTTCTACAAATTAATCCGTTCTCTAACCCACTTCACCTCTGGGCAATCATGGGCTCAATACTTACAGTTCTACTCGTACTATTTATACCGCCAGCGACAGAGATTTTCTCACTAACTAACCTGCCTAGCTATGGCTATACTATTATCTTCCTACTATCAATCTCACCCATCTTCGTTATGGAAATCTATAAAGGCCTGATCACTAACCGCCCTTCTAAAGCTTAGCTCTAGATAGCATTTCCTCTATTCGACTCCCTAGAGCACCAGCATGATACTGCAACTCATCAATATTAGTCAAAATATTAATAGAGCCTCGCTTTATCAACTCTCCCAGTTTGTCCAACACCTCTTTTACCTGACCATCAAGCATGACATCTTGAAGATGATCTAGAATAAGCACCATACTCCTACCGCCGACTGATAACCTCACCGCTTCAAAGTTAGCTTTACCAACATCCAATACCTCATATGCAGACTCTTCGCCTGACACTAGCTTACTCTTCACTAGCTCAATAAAGCTTTCCATTGAGTCAGTTGGCTGCGCAACATAAACCACATCAGCCCTCTTCTTAGTCCGAGTCTTGTCATGTTCGATTACATAATTAACAAATGAGGAATAAAAAGGTATTTGATTAGTCCTAGCAAATAACAAATCTCCCACCACCACAAACCGTGATCGAGCTCTAGTTATTGCCACGTTAAATAGGTTGCCTGCCTGAGATATAAATCTAACCTGACCATCAGACATACCTTCAGCCACCACTGGAGAAAAGATAACTATATCTTTCTCATCTCCCTGGAAAGTATGCACAGTACCGACCCTTAACTCTAGTCTGTCTATCAGTTCTTGGCTCAACCGGCTTTCAATCAACCCTTTAATATACTCAGCCTGTGCTCGAAATGGAGTAACAATACCTATATTTGCCTCCGGGTATTTATCCACCGCCTGCTCAAGCACTCTAATCACTCGTCTAGCTTCTTTTAGGTTACGCAGACTACCAGACTTTGGTCGCTCTACTCTCGATGAGCCAGTGTCATCCCAAGCAACGCCACAGTCAGACGACTCTACTTTAAATCTAGCCGGGTCGGTTCTAGGCCTTAACATGCTTCCATAGAAGTACTGGTTAGAGAATCCAATAATATCAGAATGAGAGCGGTGATGATCTCTCAGTAAATTAACGCGCGACAAAGGGATTGAAGACTGAACTAAATCAAACAAAGAGTTTTGAGTATAGCTCCAGCGCATATCTTTCCCACTCAAACGATAAGACCGAAGGAGTGACTTTTCATGCTCAAGAGAGTGCGGAGTGATATGAGACAGCTGTTTTGGATCACCAATCACGACCGCTCGCTTAGCTCGAGCTAGGGCCGGGAGAGCTGAAGCAATATCACACTGACTAGCTTCATCAAAAATCACCACGTCAAACAATCCAGCTATCAAAGGTGTGGTTCTTTTAAGTGACAACAAGGTTGTTGACCAGGCCGGAAAAGGAGAGATTTTATCTTGCGACTTTATATATGAAAATAGGTCAGTCAATTTTTGATTTTGCGTTTTGTACCTCTTCTCTAATCTAGAGCTAACCTTATACTCTTCTAACTTCATCCTAGTTTTATCATCTATATTGCTAGACCTCACCGCTACTTTTAACGACCATAGATTTAGAGTCTGATGCCTAACTTTTTGGCTAAATGTGTCTAACTTACTCAATCTCTCAGCCAAATTATTACGCCCTAGTTTCGTTTGATGTCTAATCTTCTGCCGCCTAATATTTTCATTGTCGATTAATACCTGCAACTCCTCTAACTCCTCACCCTCCTCCAGTTGAAGACCTTTACGTCTAAGCAGATATAGATGAGCTTTAAACTCAAGCCACCTTAACGAAGAGGCGACTCGCCCACCTTCCGCCTGACTCATCAAGCTATCCGTTAGTGTAGTCAATCTAGTGAAGTGTAGATTAGATAAGCTACTTATGACTGACTTGTCAATCTGTTCATCCAGATTCTCTATCAACCAATTACGAGCTTCAATATACTTACCGATAGACTGCTCTACCTTTACCATCTTCTGCTCAGTCCGCTTAACTAAACTCTTAGCCCGCTGCCGATCTACCAGACTGACGCCACTAGGTGTTAAATGTGAGTCTAGGTAGGCCACCACCTGCCGCCTAACGCTTCCCGGTCTAAGTCTAAGCACTAGTGGCTGTCTACTAAGTTCGTTCACTCTTTTCTCTACGATATCCACCGCCTGGTTGTTTTTACTGACAAACAAAACCGTTTGATTATGTTCGACAGCGTTAACTATCGCCTGGGCAATAACCTGCGATTTACCAGTTCCAGGAGGGCCTTGAATTACTCCGAGCTTATCCTGCAAAGCTGACTGCACCGCCTTCTCTTGTTCGGTATTACTAGGCAGTACATTTAAAAGGTCGAGTTTACGACTAGAGCTTGTATATTCTCGCGCACTACTGACAATGGCACCTAAGGCAGAATCTGCTAAGTTAGGTAGTTCTAACAATGACTGCAATTCTTCTTCGAGCCCTTTAGTGTACGGTGACTGCTCAACCAAGCATAAGAGATGCTGGAAATATACGCCCTGCTTAGTCATCTCTATTATTGGCACTCTCGATGACTCACAGCCGCCTAGCTCCCAGTGGGGCTTTAGTTCTTTTATCCAACCTAACTCATCAACTTCTCCACCACTCAAACTAATATGCTCGCGCAGCGACTGCGTTATACCTTCTGCTTCAGCAACTGCCTCGGGCACGTCTAAATTATCAAGCAGTGCTAGAGCCGCTCCATTAATTACCGGCATCTGCCAGTTGATTCTTATTTCACCTTCTTTGACGTGATACGGAAAAAGGATTAAGGGATGAACCCGCCTTTGCCTCTTTTGATTCACTAACTTAGAGTCGACGACTAAAACCTGTCCATAGTATGGTTCAAATCTTTTACCGTCACCTAAATCTTCCGACTTTTCTAAAAGTCTGCGAACTGACGCCTCGTAATCCTTATAGTCTAAGTCTCCGAGTTCACTGCTTAGATCTTCATATAGATTATCATTTGAAGTGTCGAAGGAGTATTGCAGTGGTGAGTAATACTTAAGACAGGCAGTATAGTAGTCAACTAACTTATTGATTAGCTCTGGCTCTTGATAATTGAGGACAGTCGAAGGAGTGGCCTTGGGGCGTTTATGTTTTCGTTTAGTCAGTAGCTCATAAAGCGTCTCTATGGTTTTACTCCGCCATATCCACCCTAATCTTATTTACTAGGCAGTATAACAGCGAGGCTTAAGATGCGCCATATTTCTTAGCAGCGCTTCGCATAAGCCTAGCGACACCCTTGCCTTGTCTTGGCGTAATTTCATGTGGACCAAGAAAAGTCTTAACTTTGACGTAATCTTTATTGTGAGACGCAGCTCGGCGAACAATCTTATTACTAACAAAGAAATCCAGTAGGCCACATACGACAGTAGTTGGGACTTGTAGGTTGCCGACATCCCTAAATGGTTTTGTTTGCATCACAGAGCTAGATAAACTTCGCTCAAATGCATTCCAAGTTTCTTTATTTACCTCCATACCATGCAGCTGCGGCAAGACATCTTCCGCCACAGTTGATCCGGTGATGACTAGATCTGGGTTGTCCTGAAGGTATGAGAAAACACTAAAATAGACACCCTCTGTCTTGAAGAGTCTCTTTAATTTATTTCGCTTAGGCATTTCTTCGTAAAGTGGAGCGCCAAGTAAAGTTAAGTGCCTGACTAAATCTGGTCGACGCATAGCAATCTCAATTGCCACTAGAGCACCCATCGAGTGTCCAGCCAGCATGACATCCTTCAGCTCAAGCCCATCAATCGTATTGATAACAGCTTCAGCGTGATCAGCTAATGTGTATTGAATATTCTTAGGCTTGGGAGCATCACCAAATCCTAGTAGATCTGGAATATAAACCCTAAATAAAGAAGTATCGATATACTCACGTACATTCTTCCAACTCTGGTAATTATTACCTAGGCCGTGAAGCAGGATCAATGGTTGGTCACCTGTACCATCCATATATTTAATCGGTAAAAACATCGTATGATAGTATATCAATTTTTAACGGTTTAGGTATACCGCTTTAACCTAACGCTGAGTCGGAGCAATTGTATTAGCGGATGAATATGGCGTGCGGCCATAATTTATTCTATTCTTAGCCCGCATAACCGACATGGCTGAAAAATCTTTCACGATACTTGGGTGTAGCAAGCGAGGCGTAGCAATAATAAACCCCTTTATAGCTCCCTTGCCTAAATGCTTGTATAGTTCAGACGACTTCTCAATCTCTACCTTACCGTCGATAATATCCTGCTCGTAATCCAAGACGGTATCTAGGTAGCTAGCTGTCCTTGCTAGAGTTTGCATAATTGGGATGAATCGCCTATCAAAACCTTGCTGTGACTTCACGTATTCAGTTGCGCTATCAGATAGAAGTAGGGCAGTATGATCCGCCTCTTCAGTGCGGTATTTGTAAAATTCTTCTGGGTCTTTAGTCGATGAAATACCCTCACCAAGTGCTAGGATGTGAGCAACCCTGGCAATCATTACTTTTCTAGAATCGTCAGGTAAATTGGCTTTATCTAGATGAGGGTACCTGCCTTCAAAGTATTCAAAGTCATGAAGTAAATCTAAAGCCTCTTCGCTAGAGATGTCATCATCGTCAACCAAGGTGTCGAATTCACGCAACAACCCCATGGCGTCACGCCACCTGTTTAACGTGACCTCATCTACATCAACACGACCATGAACTCTAGCAATTGTAGCGGATATATCTCCCAGTAGAGAAAAGCTCTCACTACGGTCATCTTTTATGTATTTCGGTGCTTCCATTAGTACTGAAATTGTACGTCAGAAGTTCAAAACACCAAAGCATAAGCTTTACCTATTACTAAAGATTTTGTCGTCGCTGCTCAAACAAACATACAGCTACCGCGGTAGCTACGTTAAGAGACTCTACTGCACTATCTTGCGGGATAATAACTGGCTGCACACCACACTTTAAAAGATCCTCATCCATACCCTGCCCCTCATTACCAAATAACCAAGCGTTAGGACCTACTAGGTTTAAGTCGTATATACTTTTCTTGCCGGCCAGCGAGGTTGCATAAACTGGAACACTTGAGATAGATAAAAGACTCTTTAGATTCACCTGTTCGTAGATAGTAAGTCCGAACTGAGCACCCATACCAGCTCGTAACGATTTAGGCGACCAAGCTGAGGTCGTCCCTTCAGAACAAAATATTTTCTTAACACCAGCTCCTGCCGCTACCCTCAAAATACTGCCAAGATTACCTGGGTCCTGAACTCGATCTAAAATAACTGCTGAGTCTTCAACCGTCTCAGGAGCGACTTCTTCAGGCATATCCACCATTGCAGCAATTGGAATGCCGTTATCGACTCCACTAACTAACTTGTCTAGTGAAGTAGGTAGTTGCTTAACTGGTATATTTTGCTCTAATACCTTCGATAAAAGATTAGCTGCCTCTTGGTTCATAAGCGAGGTAGATGTCACAGCAATTGAATCAACTGGCCGACCGGTCTGAAGGTAAGACTCAACTAGGTGTACGCCGTGAAGTACTGTTTTATTTTCTTTCCGGCGATGTCGACTAGAGGAAGCTAGCTGACGAAAGAGTTTTACATAAGGATTTTGATTAGAGGTAATGAGCTCAACTCTTTCATTCATGCTTGTCATAACTTAAGTATAGCAAATTAGCAGACTCTTAATTAGTGTGGTGATTTTAAATAGTAAATCTGTATAATAAAATACAATGATTTCACTTACTGATTCTAGAGACAGAGTTAACAACTTTCTCACCAAATACCTTGACAACAAGATCAGTGAGTCTGCCAAGATTCACCCCTCTTACGCTCGCCTCTACGAAGAAGTTAAGCGAGTTTCACTGGCTGGTGGTAAGCGTCTTAGACCTCACTTAACTTATGTTGGTGCTGGTGGTCACAGCGAAGCAGCTGACGCAGTAGCAGCCGCCCATGAACTGCTTCATATAGCCCTGTTGATTCATGATGACATTATTGATCGCGACCAGGTACGTCACAACCAACCAACCATCCACGGGCAATACCAAAAACTACACTACCTATCAGCCATTGAAGACGAACAAGAGCGGCTGCACTTTTCTCAAAGCGCAGCTTTACTTGGAGGCGACCTGTTAATTTCAGGGGCTTATGAAATAATTCACCAGGCTGATGTTAGCTTTGAACAATTAAAGAAGCTTCAAAAACTAATGACCACATCAATATTTGAAGTTGCAGCTGGCGAACTACTAGATACCGAGGCTCCGTTTATGAATGAGCAACTAGATCCAATTCTGGTTTACAGATACAAGACTGCTAGCTACTCAACCATCGCTCCACTTTTATCAGGCGTAGTGCTAAGAGAAGGTATCTCCAGTGAGGATGTAGTACATCTAAGTGACTACGCTAAATTCATGGGCATAGCCTACCAGATGCAAGACGACACACTTGGGGTTTTTGGCGACAGTGAAGTAACTGGCAAATCTACCCTTGGAGATTTAAGAGAAGGTAAACAAACCTACCTTATATCTTGCTTCAGATCACTTGCTAATGATGAGGCTATAAAATGTTTTAATATTAACTTTGGCAATGACGAAGCCTCTGAAGATGAATTAGATAATCTTAAAACCCACATCAGCTCAAGTGGTGCACTAAAAGCCGCTCAAGACAAAGAAGCTGAATTTATGAATCTAGCACTAGCGGCCGCTAATAAAATCTCTATACCAAACCTAAGAGCTAACCTGACCGATCTTTCTAATTTATTAAATAAACGAGGCGCATAACCAGTGGAGCTATACACCAAGACCGCCTATCAGCAGGCTGAGCTTTTAACCAATCAATATTCGACATCCTTTTCCAGCAGTAGTCGTCTTTTCGACAAAACTATCCGCCCGCACATTTATGCAATTTATGGCTTTGTCAGAATTGCCGATGAGGTCGTCGATACTTACCAGGGCGATAATATCCTCGAACTCCTTAATGATTTAGAAAATCACACTTACGAACAAATGGAAAAAGACACACCGTTTTCAACTAATCCAATTGTTCATGCTTTTGTCGATACTGCTAAAAAGTTTCACATCACCGAGGAGCTGATCGGACCATTCTTTGACAGTATGCGTATGGATATCGGCAAGGCTGACTTTAACCAAGAAGAATACAATCAGTACATTTACGGCTCAGCTGAAGTAATCGGTTTAATGTGCCTTAAAGTTTTCTGTAAGGGAGATGAAGCGCTTTATCTTGAACTTGAAGAGGGTGCTAAAAAACTAGGCAGCGCCTACCAGAAGGTAAACTTCCTACGAGATATGAAGTCAGACTACGAAGAACGAGGACGCGTCTACTTCCCTGGCGTCGATTACAATAACTTTACTGAGACAGACAAAACAAGACTGGAAGAAGACATCAAGTCAGAATTCCTAGCAGCTAAACAAGTCATACCACGCATCCCTGACTCAGCTAGAAAAGCGATTGATACCAGCTACGCTTACTACTATGCCCTACTTCAGCAAATCGAAAAGCATCCTGCCAGCGAGATAGTTAAGCGTCGAATTAGAGTTCCAGACTCACAGAAGTTAGCTATTTTTATCAAAAAAGGTTTATTCAGCTAATGGGTAAAAACATTGTTATTATCGGTGGAGGTTATGGCGGACTAGCTAGCGCTAACCTACTAGCTAAAGCTGGCCATAAAGTAACAGTAATTGAAAAGCGCCATCAACTCGGTGGTCGAGCCGGTCAACTATGGCAAGATGGTTTCCGCTTCGATACTGGACCATCCTGGTATTTGATGCCAGAGGCTTTTGAAGACTACTATCGTCTATTCGATATCGACGTTAATGAAGAGTTAAACCTAACTAGATTAAAACCAGGCTACAAGGTCTTTTTTGAAACTAGTAAAGACATGACTATCCAAGGCGACCTTGAGCTAGATAGTCAAACCTTCGAATCGATAGAACCTGGTGCAGCTAGCCGATTAAAGAAATATGTAAATGAAAGCCAGCGCATCTACGATATTAGCCTGAATCACATTCTCTACAGCAACTACACCAGACCATGGCAGCTAGTTAATAAGCATACTATAGGCGCATTACCGTCACTTTTAAAACTCATTACTCGCTCGCTTGATAGCCACGTCACTAAAAACTTTAAAGACCCTCGCTTAACAAGAATCCTAGAATACCACTCGGTTTTCCTCGGTAGTTCGCCCTATGAAGTGCCAGCTATCTATTCTTTGATGAGCTCTCTAGACTTTAAGAGTGGTGTCTACTTTCCAAAGAATGGAATGTATGGATTAGTTGAAAGTATGGTTAAACTTGGCCAGGGTTTAGGAGTCAACTACCTGCCAAATACTCCGGTCACTAAAATCACCTCAAGCAATGGGCAGGCAGCTGGTGTGACATTAGAAGACGGCTCTCATGTACCTGCAGACATAGTTATATCTAATGCTGATATAAACTTTACTGAAACACACCTATTAGAAGAGCAAGACAGGTCACTAGATGAAAAGTACTGGCAGAAACGCCAGCCTGGACCAAGCGCTATGTTAATCTCGTTAGGTATTAAAGGTAGCTTTACTAATCTAGAGCATCACAACCTATACTTTGTTGATGATTGGCGAGAAAACTTCGAATCAATCTATGGATCACTCAGTATTCCAGATAACGCCTCTATCTACATCTGCAACCCAAGTAAGACTGACCCTACAGCAGCACCAGAGGGATATGAGAATATTTTCATCCTACTACCCCTACCAGCAAACTTAGAGGTCGATAAGGAAACTGAGCAGAGCCTTGCCGATCGCTGCATATCGCTACTTGAAAAAATAACTAACCATACTGACGTCAAAGATCGAATCATCACCAGAGACATAGTTCGACCACAAGATTTTTACGACCGCTTCGGAGCCTGGCAGAACAATGCGCTTGGTGGCGAATCTCACCTGCTTACTCAAAGTGTTTTCTTTAGAACTAATAATGTTAGCAAGAAGATTAAAAACTTGTATTACGTCGGCGCTGGAACTAACCCTGGCATCGGCCTTCCAATGTGCCTGATTAGCGCCCAGCTCGTCTTCAAACGCATCCATAATATTCACACCAGCACACCACTAAAGAAGGAGGATATATGCAATTAGCCTACTTAGGATTCATCTTGTTCTCATTCTTTGGAATGGGCGTATTGGATAGAAAGTATAAACTAGCTTTCTTTAACGACGCACGTAAAACTAGCTTAATTGTATTAATTGGCGTACTTATTTTTCTCATCTGGGATCTATTTGGGATTGGCCTTGGCATCTTCTTTTACGGCGGATCTGAGATCACTACTGGGCTAATGGTTTTACCAGAAGTTCCAATTGAAGAAATCTTCTTCCTATCTTTTCTGTGTTATTTTTCATTAGTATCCTACCGCCTACTGGAAGAGAAGCTAGCATGATGACCTACACCCTACTTAACTTAGCTTTTTTCTCAGCCCTATTAATACTCGGCTTTCTAACACTTCGAAAAAAATTCATTAAACCAAACACTAAAGCCTTAATATTGACACTAGTAGTTTTATTAATCTGCACCGCAATCTTCGACTCTCTTATCATTCTGTTAGACATAGTTGCCTATGACCCTAGCAATCTTCTTGGGGTCTACATCTGGGCTGCTCCAATTGAAGACTTCTCCTATGCAATCGTTGGTGCCATAGGCGCACCGATCTTGTGGCATAATTTAAAAGAGAATAAGGGGACCAAAACGAATGGATAAACTAAAACTACTCTACACTTCATCTCGACCGATCTCATGGATTAATACAGCTTTTCCATTTGCAGCTACCTATTTAATCCTCAATGGCGGCATTGATACCCGTCTTATTATTGGTAGTCTATTCTTTCTAATCCCATACAACCTACTAATGTATGGCGTAAATGATGTCTATGACTATGAATCAGACCTACGCAACCCTCGTAAAGGTGGTGTCGAGGGCGCGGTCGTACCTAAAAAATATCACCGCTTTTTACTCAGCTGGTCATATCTCTTAACAGTTCCATTCTTAGCGTATCTTTTAATTACAGGTGATCTCATTTCTAACCTAGTCCTACTAGCATGCCTATTCTTTGTAATTGCCTACAGCATTAAAGGCCTTCGCTTCAAGGAGCGCCCTGTACTAGATTCAATCACTTCAAGCCTGCATTTCTCAGGCCCAATGATATATGCTCTCAGTTTATTTGCCTGGCCAGAAGAAGCTATTAGTTTAGTGGTAGCTTTCTTCCTATGGGGTATGGCTAGCCACAGCTTTGGAGCTGTCCAGGACATTATGGCTGACCGAGAGGCTAAGATTAGTTCGATCGCAACGATTTTCGGCGCTAAAGCAACCGTCCTCTTCTCCACCCTTCTTTATTTAGCTGCAACTGTCGTACTAGTATCAACTGGCGAAGAGTTAGCTGCAGTAGTTGGCGCCATCAACCTACTTTATGTTTGTAACGTGGTGCCTTTTCTATCAGTGACTGACAAGACAGCCGAGAAAACTCGGGCGGGCTGGAAAAGGTTCTTGGTTATTAACTATATTGCTGGCACACTAATCACCTTTATACTAATCGGTGAATTCTTAGTAAATTAAAAAACCCACCATTTCCGGTGGGCCCTAATCCTATTGATTAGGAGTAGTTAACATACTGGTCGTAGATGTGACGGTGTTTGGCGGACTCAGCAGAAGCTAACTCCTGTCTTGTGATAATAGCCTCGTGAGATCGACGCACTCCACTGGCGAGCGCCGTCTTGATTTCACTCATGGTATCGAGCACCATTTTACACACTTCAGACCCTCTGCAGTCATGATCGATTTCCTTGACCCGCCGCATATTAACCTGAAAATCAAGTTCGACTTTCTGAAGACTAGTGCGGTCAAGATTGATGGGGTTGGCTGATATCTCATAGAGACGATTAATAGCCCTGACTAGACCACCCATTCCCAGGCTACCACTGCCAGGAGCGTCCTTATGCACACTGCGCCACTCATCCGGCAGATGGCTCACAATGGAGTATTGCTCTTCCCTCTCCTTCTCAAAAGAGTTGATGATATCTTCACAGTCCAAGCGATTTCGCACTAAGACAGCAGCCTGAGTCTGGTAATACTTCAAGTCGTCATACTCGCGCTTGAGTACAACAATTTCATCACCAATTGCCCTCAGCTTTTCCATCTCCGCCAGACTCAAACCAAACATCATCCTTGAGCGCAAGCTATTCTGATCAACCTGGACGTTAAACATCCTCTGACGATTAGCGGAAAGCAGGCAGTCAACCAGCCTAGTTAAGCTATAGCTATGCAGTCGAGCCTTAACCTCTTCGCTGGTACACTCTTTCTGCACCGACAAGGTATCAACTAGGGTTTTCAACGAAACCACTACCTTTCATGCCTATAAACCAGTAGGTACATCGTACGGCGTACGACAGTGAAATACTATATAATCTCATAACCTAAAAAGCAAGCTCATCAACTAAGCTCACCCCTGTGTCCAAGAAGTTATCTAGCTTCTTTGCTACACTAGATATGTGAGTAAGGTAGAATTTTATTTTGATCCAGCATGCCCATGGTGCTGGGTGACAAGTCGCTGGCTACTGCTAGTTAGCAACAAGCGAGAGATTGATATTACATGGCGTCCGTTTAGCTTAGCAATGAAGAATGGCAAGCTTGATAAAACAGAGGACGATAATCCGTACACTAAAAAGCAACTAGCTTCACACCGCGTGCTACGTATCATGGTGGCCGCAGCTGAACAGCACGGCGTTAGCCTAGTTGATAGCTATACAGCCTTTGGTATTAAGCATCACACTGCTGGCTTTGATTACGACGACGAGTGGATTACTACTACACTCGAGGAGCTAAATCTTCCAGCTGAACTGATTAAAGCTGGCGAAGATGCTGGCCTAGACGCTCACCTACAATCTGAACTCGACTCCGCCATTGAAGTGGTAGGCGAAGATGTCGGCGTGCCAACTATCGTATTTACTAACGATGATGACACTAAACAAGGCTACTTCGGTCCAGTTATTATGGAGTTACCAGAAATGGACGAAGCCTTGAAGCTATGGGACGGACTATCTAGCCTGGCAACCGTTAAAAGCTTCTATGAATTAAAGCGCAGCCGACCAAGTGGCGGACCAGATACAGCCAGCACCGCTCGCTGCTAAGGAAAACTAGTTTAAAAAAGAAGAAACCCACCATTGCTGGTGGGTTATCTACTGCAGGGTAGCCTTTCGGCTAGATCTTGCACTCCTGACTAATTTTACCATAAGCAGCGTGTTCTGCGACCATAATCTTTTCACGCTCTTGTTCGGCGTCAATAAAGACCTGCAAGCGATCAACGATTAGCTGCTTGGCCTGCTGAATTTCTTCAACATTTTTATTGCACTCCTTGGTCCTGTTGCAATCACGGTGTGACCTTCTTAGCTCCACAAGCTGCTCATCGAACTGCTTGCTATAGCCTTCATAGCCAGAGTTAATGCCCTTGAGCCGAGCTTCAACATCCTTATAAAAGAATTTGAAGATGTGCATCAAGTCACTCATGTAGCGAGACTGAGCAACATTACGCTTATTGTGCATCTTAGACCACTCAATCCGCCTGACATACACCGTCTCGCTAGCGTAACCAATCTCTTTACTAGCCTCTCGCATCAAAGCTTCCAGTCGCTTGAGTTGATTTTGGCGTCCAGTAGAGTGATTGCGCTCTACTTCGAGCTGCTTCATATGCACACTGATATCAGCTAGCTCCTGATTGAGAGCGTTATGCCTGCCTTTGTCTACTTCAGAATCCTGCAGCCAGTTCCTGTTGTGTTCAAGCTCCAACTGAATCTTACGATTCCTCTGAGAGAGTTGCTCGAGCTTCTTGTCGATCAATGAGATGACACTGTCGCTACCTGACAGCTTTGGATTAAGGACACCATTCATAGGAGCCTACTTTCTTAGCTTGGAGGAGCTTAGCCTTTGCTATCCCCTGTAGTTGATAAGTACCTCGCACCTAGGCGATTATATTATTATATAACTTTTCTACAGATGCGGCAAACTATCCCACCACAACTCAATCTCATACGGTTAATATCCACAACAAACCTAAGCGTTTGATTTTGATATAATAGCAGTAGCGAGATTATCACTCTTTTTCAGTTTTGATATTCGTCGCTCCATAACGGCAATCATACTCCGGTCCCTGTGCGCCTCTACTACAATATGGTTTCAGGTCATGGACAGTCAGTGTTAACGGACACCAGACACCTATCCTGCTGCCTACCTCATTTCCGTTTCAGTCATATCACGAATAACTCGAGGAGTAGTAGCTTTATGGATCCGACAATTAAAATTGAAGAACGCGTCAGTGTAGTAATTATCTTTAGAAAGAATACACAAATGCGCGACATCGCCATGCCTTATAAAATGCGCTGGGGCGATAAAGACATCACCTTCACTGAGCTCGGCCTCAGACACCCAACTAAGCAAGGCAGCCGCACCATCCACATCTTTGACGTGTCTGATGGCGTTAATGGGTATCGCCTCGAGTTTGACGCTCAGAGGCTCACCTGGACACTGCAATCGATGCTGCCGGGAGACAAAGTCTAATGAAGAACCCATATGGACTTAACACCGAGCGACCTAGCATTATGTGGATTGACCTTAATAGTGCTTTTGCTACCGCCGAGCAGCAAGCCAACCCTATCTTAAGAGGCAAGCCAATTGGCATTACTAACCGACTCAGCAAAGAATGCTGCATCATTGCCGCTAGCTATGAAGCTAAGAGACTCGGCATTAAGGTTGGCTGTCGCAGAACCGAGGCGCTCGCCAAGTATCCTAACCTCACCATTCTTGAGGCTGATCCGCCTAAGTATCATCACGTCTATCAAAGCCTAAGTAAGATCATGCAAGACTACACACCTTTCGTTAAGATGAAGAGTATCGATGAAGGTGTGTTAGATTTTAACAAAACTCCACTCGAAGGTAAAACTGAAGACTTAGTTAGAGTTGGATATGAAATCAAAGAGAGGGTCCGCCAAGATATCGGTAACTACATGACCATTAACGTTGGGATTGGTCCGAATAAATTTCTAGCTAAGACCGCCGCTAACCTAAATAAGCCAGATGGATTAGATGTAATTGATCATCGAAACTTAGTTGAGGTCTATAAAAAACTCGAACTTCAAGACTTAAATGGTATCGCTGATGGCTATGGATCAAGACTAAGAGCTCACAACATTTTCACCCCGATGCAGTTCCTAGCTGCCCCTGAGCAGGTACTGAGACGTAATGTGTTCAGGAGTGTAAATGGCAGCTACTGGTATCAGAGACTACGAGGTTACGAGATTGATGAAGGCAACTCCAAGACTGGTATGGTCGGCCGGCAATGGGTGGTTAAAAACCCAACCCACGACGAAGACTACCTTCGCTCCTGCCTACACTACCTAGCTGAGACTTCTGCTAAAAAACTACGCTACCGCAATCTAGAAGCCTACGGCGTGTGTGTCTGGCTGTCATTCTCTAGAGGTGGTAGTTTCGTCGATAAGAAAATGTTTAAGACACCTTGCTATACCAACGAGTCTATCTGGGAGCGAGTGTCTGCCTTGTTTGATCGTCGCCCTAAGCATATGACCGTCAGGTGTATGGGCATGTATTTATATAAACTCTCACCTTCAAATCGATCACAACTAGACCTATTTGGCGAGACTGAAAAAGAAAACTATCTCACCCAGGCAGTGGATGAGATTAATGATTTTTATGGCACCTTTACTATCTATTCTGCAGACACCCTTGAAGGAACTAAGAACGTAGCACAAAAGATACCGTTTGGCGGCACAGAGTACTTCAATCTACTACTCGGACGCCGCTAAGACTAAAAATAAACTACCGACACATATTGCGCTATGTCGGTAGTTTTGTTTATTTAGAGCCACCCTAGACAGTAGACTAACGCCTAAATCATACGCGGCCCTTGATTACTCTTCTCTTCCATTTTAGCTAGCGCCATAGAAACCTCCCGCTCCTCTCGTTTTTGTCGCTTCAGATAGTTCTCATGTTCAAGTATTGGATCATGTTGATAAGTAAACACTAGCTCTGGAGCGTCGACATTCTGCCCGTCCACACCAACCTCATCACGATGGAAAATCTTCACTCGACTACCATGCTCGATCATGTCACTACCCTGATAACGACCAATCATGGTCATAATCCTAGACTCAAAACTACGCACTAATGGTCGAGCGCCTAGCTCTCTCCTCTTGTGGCCTTCTTCAACAATTAGACTTCTAACTTCGTCACTTATATCAACACTAAAGCACTTCTCATAGCTTTCAAACTCTTGATTCACGGCATTTAACTTAACATCTAGAATCTCACCCATAGAATCTTTATCTAAAGGATGAAATACCACCTGCTTGGTTAGTCGGTTAATAAACTCAGGCTTAAAGTATTTTTCAAAAGCAGCGTTGGCTGAACCCTCAACTCGGTTAACATCTTGCTGCCGATTATCAGTATTATCAAAAGCAAACCCTACGTGATTGCTCTTTAAGCGATCTGTCATCTGACTTGCACCTAAGTTGCTAGTGATAATAAGAACCGTGTCGCGGAATGATATAACCTCTCTTTTGCCGGTTGCTAGCTCACCCTCTTCCATTATTCCAAGTAAAAGCTTATGAAGATCAGGTGCCGCCTTCTCCGCCTCATCAATAAGAACGACGGTATTCTTTTTGACGTTTTGAGAGTTTAAGACTGTTTCGTCTCCATACCCAATATATCCCGGTGATGCACCTAGTAGACGTGCAACATCATGATTAGCGGAATACTCAGCACCGTTAATTAATATAAGACTCGGCTCATCACCTTCATCCGCTAGCGCTTCAGATAGAGCCTTGGCGGTTTCAGTTTTACCTACACCAGTTGGACCTAAGAATGCAAAGTTGGCGATAGGCCTCTTATCTGTCGGCAACCGAGCATCGCGTCGATCGAGCGCATCTACGATTGCCTCAATAGCAGCAGGTTGGCCAATTACCCTACCCTCCATCCGCTCTCGAATGTGTTCATTCTTGCTAACCGCCTCAGGCAAGAGATTAAAACCACCTAGCGCCGCTGATCCCAGCTTGCTAATCTTTGCAGATTCACGCTCTGCTGTCTCATTGTATTGCTCGATAGCTTTCTGCTCGTCGACAAATACGTCATGCTGTAGTTTTTCCATATCTCTTCCCCTATTCCTGCCGCTACGGCAAAGGCCTCACGTTAATAATTCTTAGTCCTTATAAAATAAAACACGCTCCAAGCGAGCGCGTCATTTACAGACTGAGAATGTTACGTACTTGGCCTCCACCGCGCCTCAATACATTTAATTTCATACCATAAACTATATATTGAGTCGTCTCAAAGTCAAGCTTAAATGTCTATATGACAACAGGCTTGCTAGGGGATGTGCAATTAGAAAGACCCTCGCTAGAGAGGGTCTTTCGTAGAGATTGAGACTTATACTGTCTCCTTGCGTCCTCCAATGAGGCGTAGGATTCCAAGAAGAATCACGGCTCCTAGAAATGCTGTCGCTAGACTAGCAATGTTAAAACCGGACATTACGTCTGCATCTCCGCCGAACAGGCTAACCGCCCACCCACCGATAAATGCACCGATAATACCGACGATGATATTGGCTAGTAATCCCATTCTGTCATTCTTTCCCATGACAATGGAGGCTAACCAGCCTGCTATACCACCTACTATTATCCATACTAATATTGACATACACTTCCTCCTCACTATGAGTTTGTATACACTATTATTATACAACCATATTCACAGTTGATGCAAGGGGTTTACCCACAGGTTTAAATATACCGAACGATTTAACAGGGGTCGGTATATATCTATCGCCGCTTAATTGACCCTAAAGAGAGACGTGGGGGTAGATTGCTTTAGTTGTCTGATCTATCTCAGAACGCATCTGAGGGAAAGGTACTCCCTCACGAGCTGTCACACCCTCAAGCAGCCAAAAGACACGCTCAGAGTGGCCGTACCCACAGGTAGGAGGCATTCCGTACTCAAGCATCTCAACAAAATCGATATCAAGCATCATAGCTTCGTCATCACCGCTATCGCGCAACTCTTGCTGCTCAACAAAACGACCAAGCTGATCAATTGGATCATTTAGCTCACTGTACGCCTTACTGGTCTCAGTACCACCAAAGATAAGGTTGAACTGATCAGTTAGACGAGGGTCTTTAGCCTGCTTCTTAGCAAGAGGCTGCAGGAATACAGGCGTATCGACTAAGAAAACTGGACCTGAAATTTCTTTACGGATTTTCTTCCACAACTTATCGATGCCTCGCGGTACACTATCAGTCTTCTCGACTTCAATATTGTGCTCGCGTAGCTTAGCCGACACCTCTTCGATGTTAGTATTAAAGACATCGATACCGAATCGATCCTGAATAAGCCCAACCAAGCTAATCTTTTCAAAGTCCTCACCGTCATTACCAAAGTCAATTTCATGACCATTCGGCAGTTTAAACTTTCGAGTTCCCCAGACTTTATCAACAATATAGCGAATCATCCGCTGAGTCATCTCCATACCATCTTCCCAGTCAGCGTATGCCCAGTACCACTCCATTGCGACGTGCTCTGGTAAGTGCTCTTCACTGAAGTTTTCATTCCTAAACCGAGGGCCAATATCAAACACCTTCTCATAGCCAGCACCAATTAATCTCTTGAGTGGTAGTTCGTGGCTAATCCTTAGGTAGAAGTTTTCATCCAAAGCATCCATATGAGTTACAAATGGATTCGCATCCGCTCCACCGGTCGTATGCTCTAAGACCGGCACACTTATCTCTAAGAAGCCTTCATTAATCAAGAAGTCTCGAGTTGCCTGCCAAAACTTAGAGCGCCGCACAAACCGATCACGCACATCTTGGTTAACATTAATATCAATATATCGACGCCTAAAGCGCTCTTCCTTATTACTAAACTCTTCATGTCCTAGCGGCATTGGGCGAAGCGCCTTAGTAAGAAGTCTAAGGGAGGTAACCTCAACAGATATCTCACCCGTCTTAGTTTTAATCACCTTACCGTGAGCTTCAACAAAGTCTCCGGTATCAAGTAGCCTAATCTCACTCAGCCCAAGCTGACCTATAGCAGGATCCAACCCTTCAAGGTTAGCATCAGTAATAAATAACTGGATTGAGCCTGAGAAATCTTTAATGACAATAAAAGCTAGCTTACCGAACTTACGCAGAGATGTAACACGGCCTGCAACTACTACTGGTTTACCTTCATGACCTTCAAAGTCTGAGATAATTTGATCAGTTTTATGAGTACGATTTGACTTAGCTGGATATGAATTAATACCAAGCTTTTCTAGCTCTTCAAGCTTCTTTAGTCGTTCGTCTCTATAGTCTTGCAGGGTTGCCATTAATCTTTATTTCTCCAATCATAGTTCATTATACGCACGGTGTAAGCTAAGGTCTACTTAACACCATTGATGCGCCAAGAACCTTATTAAATTAATTATAAAATAAATAGCCACTCTTAGCAATTAATTATAATTTGACGTAACACGATTATTCTGCCATAGTAACTTTGTTAAGTGTACCTACATAGACAGGATTAGATGTGTCAACACACGACATCTACTTCAACCGTGCCATCGACCACGCCTACGAGATGTTAAGGGATTTTGACGGTGTCAAACCTAGTTTCGAGAAGATATTAAATCACCCTGCAAGGGACGATATCATTCTGAGTGGACTAGAAACTCCAGTTTTTAGGAGTGTCGGCACTGAATCTACCCTGATTACTATCCGAGTTTGGATTCAATCAATCCACTCCGAAGCGTGGTCTAAGCGAATCGAACAGACTCTTCAGAGGAGGCTTAATTACCAGTCTGGTGCTGACATGATTCGCTTCGAAGTAAGAGTTATCACCTACTACACCTAGCAACCACTGCCTTAACAGCAGTCCAGCCGCATAGATACCTAGTATCTATGCGGCTATTAAATTGCCCTACGCATTACGCTCCTGAGTTATTATTTATACCAAATTCAAACGTGCCTTCACAGTAATTCGGAGAGGATAATGACTAATCCCAAAATCCGCTATGATCAAGTTCCTAGCTTGCGCATGGAAGCAATCTCTGTCACAGCTGGCTACATCATTGACCGACACATTCCTGAAGCAAGTATCAGCAAGTCAATTGCTGCAACCGCCCTACTATCAGACATCGCCCATTCTGCACCCGACGTAGAATATGTCATCTCAATATATGACAACTCATCTATGACTGACCAGGAATACGAAGCTGGTGTCAGGGCGCTAAATGTAGTTCGAGCTGAGTTCGACATTGATGTCAAAGTAGACTTTGACAAAACGACTGGCTGAGCTTCGCTTCCGGAAATGAAGTATAAGCCAAATTGCTTCTCTGGCAATGGTGTTCTGGTCAGCTATCGAAATGGTTAAGTGCTCAAATCACCTACCAGGTGATGTATATATGGCCCTACTTGAGCAAGATATCGACGACTCAGCCGAGCTCGAGTACTTTGATGCCAAGCTGGAGGTCTTATCTGGATATATTCTCGGTGAAATCTCCCAGGCCTGCCGTAAGTGCTTTACCTTCCTCAGAGTTAACTGACATCATTTGGGAAAACAACCCCCCCCAGGAGGTAACCAGCTGCACACAAGCAGTGCGGCTTTTTCTTTTGACGCCCACCATAAATTGACAGAACAGCAATATATGATACATTATTAACCAGCCCAAACGTACCTTCCGACCCCCTGGAGATGAGCTCATGAGCATTACACCTGAAGTTATCGAAATCTCACCTGAAGCAATACACAACATCTCTGCTTCAGCCAACAAGCTAAGCGATAACAACAACCCGTTCGATTGTCTTGTTCGTGTCAGACTGGCACTTGATACACTTCAGCGCACAGAGTTTGAACCTGACAAGATGTACGTGATCAGTCTCTATGACTCTACCTTCCTAACAGAAAAAGAGTATAGAGCAGTCACGCGAGTGTTTGAAATCATCCGCAACAATCTGAGCATTGACGCCTGGGTAAAGTTCAAACTTTCCTCTAGCTTCAGACCGCCAGATAGAGATGAGTCTCAGCCGATAATGCCCCCAACAGCTAAAGTTGAGCTGTATGACATGAGTTCATACGGCAACACTTTCGACAAACTCCATGAAATGATTCAGGAGAATGTCATCATGGGAGCACTATTTCTCATCTTTCAGTCAACCCTCCAGCTAGTAAAGAGCTCTCACAGTCTTCGAGATAGTGTCTATGTCCTGCACAGTACGCAGAGCGTATCGAACAACCAGTTAGATATCAGAGAGTATCTCACTCTCGATAGCGAGCTGCTCGTCACTGATGTCCTTGAGGAGATCTCTCAGATCTGCCAGAAGCGCTTCACTGTCAACAGTGGCTACTGGAGTAAACTGTACGCTGGGTCCTAGCTTAATAAAGCTAGATAGGTCGCCAACAACCATAAGGTTATGGCGACCTTTTAAATTGACCAAGGTAGCTTTTCCATAAGTTGCTAGAATGTATAATTCTGATATAATAACCTCACCTTTCGCACCTTACCAAGATAGGAGCTTGCTATGTATAAGCAGCACGATAGCTGCAACGCTATTGATATCGTCGAAGAGCACAAGCAGTCAGTTCACGAACAAGTCGACAAGAGCCTAATAAGACCAAAAGCACCCCCTATGGGGATGCTTAGTCTGCTCGAATACATCTGCTCACTTACCCTATCAATCGATGAGCATGAGGAATACCTACTCCATCATATTGTCTATGACCAGGAGAACTATGTCCCGCGCAGACACACAGCAGCTCTAGTCGACTCTGTTAGGTCAATAAGTGACCTAACAGAGGTACATATTGAGCTGCAGATCCAGCAGACCAACCACCCATCGGGTATTATTATCCCCGAACCACCCAAAGTGCGTACCGGTTCTGGTATCGACACCGTTCGTATTCCTGCACCATTACTAGTTAACCGTCTTTTTGAGACAACTAGTGGCCAGGTTGACCCTAGCCTACATCTGAGGCACATCATTGGAGCTATCCTGGCTCTTCAGGCTCTGATTGAGGAGTCTGATAATGCAGCGTTTATGCTGATGATTGATGACGCCAACCAGATGGTGCACAACTACAACTTCTTCAAGCAATCGATCCAGGCTATGGAGGTGATTATCCGCAACATTGCCGACATTAACGGAGTTAGCGCAGATATTATCTACGACTAACTTCTAGCGAAAGGCAGACGGGTCATGAGTTTAATCTCATGACCCTTTTAAATTGTCAACTCTACCTCTATTAATTATGCTAAAATAAAGATAGAAACTACATTAACACATTAACTTCATGAAAGGCCTTTATGAATAATCCCTCCCCAGTCAAACTCTCCTCTGAGTTAATTGACCGACTAGTACCAGCTACCGATCGTAGCGTTGAAGATATAGAGGCTAGCTACCCAGAACGACAATTACCGGAAGGGGCTGAAGTAACTCGTATCGCGCCTAGCCCAACGGGCTTTATGCATATTGGCGTGCTTTACATGTCACTAATTTGTCAGCGCATCGCTCAGGGGTCTGATGGAGTTTTCTTCCTTCGAATTGAGGACACCGATAAGAAGCGTGAGGTCGAAGGCGCAACTGACTTAATCTTAAAGTCGCTTGACTACTACAACATTTCTCGAGATGAAGGCTACCAGCTTGATGGTGAAGATGATGGTATGTATGGACCATATCTTCAAAGCGAACGAGCAGAAATCTACCAAACTTATATTCGTCACCTACTTGAAACAGGACTAGCTTACCCATGCTTCATGACACCAGACGAACTATCTAGTCTAAGTGAAGAGCAAAGACAGCAAAAAGTTCGCCCAGGCTACTACGGTCAG
Organism: uncultured Candidatus Saccharibacteria bacterium; assembly: GCA_964479125.1. Classification (GTDB taxonomy): domain Bacteria; phylum Patescibacteriota; class Saccharimonadia; order Saccharimonadales; family Saccharimonadaceae; genus CAYZJK01. Next base: position 27,734 of record CAYZJK010000003.1, on the reverse strand, counting down.
TGGGCAAAATGGCGCGATCGCTCTGAAGAGGAAATTATTGAGGCTCTAGATAGCGGCAAAACATTCGTAATTCGCTTCCGCTCACCTGGTGATGAATCAAGACGCATAACTTTTGAGGATCGCATTAAGGGTAAGATTGAAATGCCTGAGAATACTAATGACCTAGTCATTATGAAGCAAGATGGTCTACCTACTTATCACCTAGCGCACGCAATTGACGATAGTCTAATGCGCACCACCCTAGTTATTCGTGGTGATGAGTGGCTATCATCAGTACCAACTCATATCCAGCTTAGTGAAGCTCTCGGACATAAACCGTTTAGTTACGCTCACGTTGCTCCACTTGAGAAGACGGAAAACTCTTCAAGACGAAAACTCAGTAAGCGAAAAGACCCAGAGGCTTCAATGAGCTATTACATGGAAGAAGGCTATCTACCTGACACCGTAGTTGAGTATCTACTTAATCAGGCCAACTCAGCCTTTGAAGCTTGGCGAGAAGAAAACCCAGACCTTCACCACACTAGCTACAAGCTATCGCTTGATAACTTCTCAAAGTCTGGCGCTTTATTTAGCTTCGATAAGCTTAACTCGATTGGAGCTGATCAGCTAGCACTTCTTACAGTTGATGAATTCTACAATCACCTAATTGACTGGTCAAAAGAATTTAACACTGACTTTCACCAACTAATCACTAAACACGAAGACTACACTAAGGCGATCATCAGCATTGAGCGTGACGGCGACCAGCCACGTAAAGATCTATCCCGCTTCTCAGAGGCACCAGATCAATACGGCTATTTCTATGATGAAGTGTTCGACTCGATCGAAATAGATGAAGACCTACAGATTAAACTAGACCGAATAGCTAAAGAAGACCAACAAGCCATCATCGAAAAGTTCTTAGCAGGCTATGACCCAGCTGATGACAATGAAACTTGGTTCGGTAAAGTAAAAGCCCTCGGCGAAGAGCTTGGCTTTACCCCTAAGCAAAAACTTCTTAAGAAACATCCGGAACTATATAAAGGTTCAGTCGCTGACGTGGCGATGATTATACGGGTCGCTCTAACCAAGCGAAACCGAACCCCTAACCTACATGAAATCATGCGCGTCATGGGAACCGAACGTATCGAAGCACGACTAAAAAAGTTCGCTAGTTAATCACTAGCGAACTTTTTTAGCTTATCCAATCACTACTGCCAAGCAGTAACTGTGTCCGCTCCACCAGTTTGAGCGTATGTTATTCCCCATCTTACAATATTCGCCTGTCTGAGTGCTATACATTCTAATAGCCCAGTACTTAGGTGAAGTATTGGTAGAAATATAGCGAATGGTAGCATTGCTCTCCGCCATTGTTTGTATGCCATCAATGCCTAGCTATGAAGTAATTTGAGATAAGTTACACTCAGCCGAAGAAGGACAAGCTGGAAACACGCCATTTCTTGCTTCATACAATTCAATTGCATTCCTTATATCGTTATATTCAACCTACATCTTACCGTCATCACTTGACTCAGTAGCACCTCGGTATGCAACCACGCCAATGGTAGCCAGTACAGCAATTACATATATTACCACTGCTGGCTCTACGACCGTGAAACCTTTGTTAAGAATTGCCTTCATTACACCACCTTACCAGCAAGCTGGAACTGAGCTCCACCAGGTAGTTAGTGGATTAAAGCCCTGCTTACACAACTCATTAGTTTGCATGTTCTTCAGCCTCACAGCCCACCGATGAGGACTGCCGTTGCTTGCCACGTAGTTAATATCTGTACCATCAGGATTAGTTGTTGGCAAACCATCCACCCCTAGAACTGGTACAATCTCAGAAAACGCACAACCACTTCCACCCGCTGCACACATCGGATAAGCTACATGCTTAGCCTCATACGTAGAAATAGCCGTTTCAATTCTTTCAAATTCAGCCTGCATTCGTCCAACTTCAGCTGAGTTCTGTATACCTGAATAACCAACCATCGTGATAGCTGCAAGTATACCTACTACAGCAATCACCACAGCGAGCTCTACGATAGTGAACCCTCTTTTTAGACCTCTAGAAACATGTCTTAACATAAGCTTATTTTAAATTCCTTATGCTTAACATTGTACCATAAGCATAATATAACCCACCCTGAACTAACTTAAGCAAGCGAACTAATCTTGAGTACGAGCAGCTTCAAACTCCTCTTCAACCTTTTCAATATCCAACTTACCGAAGATAATAGATTTACCACTAGCTAACTTATTGCCAGTCCACTCATTCGCGTAGGCCCAGATTAAGTCACCATGAGCGTTTGGCGTAGTAATCACCTCGACACCCTGAGAACTTGTCTTCATCACCGGCTGCGGCGCTAGCACGTCTGTTGATCCGAAAGCTTCACTAATCTTCTGGCTTGAGTGCGGCAGGAACGGGGTCATAATCTTGGTCATATTTTCAATACAGATAGATAGTGTCGCTAGTACTTCCACATTTCGTCCACTAGCTACCACTTCCTTATCCCACGGCTTCTGGTTATCTACGTAACGGTTGGCTGCCGTAATAGTATCCATAGCTGTCTTTAAGGCTTGAGAGTAGCGACTAGCTTCAATTAAATCGCCAACCTTAGTAAAGGTCTCAGCTACTAGCTCTAAAAGACTATCGTCTTCTGGGTTTCGGTGTGTCTTCTCAGGAACAACACCTTCACAGTCTCTTTGAATTAGGTTGGTAGTTCGGCTAACCAAGTTACCCCACTTAGCTACTAGCTCAGCGTTATTCTTCTGAACTAATTCACTTAAAGCGAAGTTAGAATCTCGGTTCTCAGGCCCAGCTACAATTAGGTAATACCTAAGTGCATCAGGTCCAACAATATTTAACATATCTCGTACGTAAGCTACGTTACCCCTCGAAGTACTGAACTTATCGCCATTAAAGTTTAGGTTGCCCGTACTAGCTACTCGGTCAGGATAGGCGAGCTCTACGCCAATCTTTTCTGGTTGTTTATTCTTAGCGGCAAGCAGTGCTGGCCAAATGATAGTATGGAAAGGCACATTATCCTTACCCATGAAGTAGTAGTTTTCAGCTTCACCCTTCTTCCAGAAATTCTTCCATAGCTCTACATCACCCTCTTCCTTAGCCCACTCAATTGAAGCTGATAAGTAACCAATTACGGCGTCAAACCAAACATAAAGAACTCGGTTTTGACCCTCTCCAATCTCGTAGCCCTCCGGTAAAGGCACACCCCAAGGAATATCCCTAGTGATCGCCCTTGGCCTGAGGTCATCAACTAGATTAACTGACATGTTCTGAGCTTCTTTACGCAGGTGACTATTCTGCTTTAAGTACTCAGCAACATCACCCTTTAGCTTGTCTAGGTTTAGGAAGTAGTGCTCGGTAGGTTTAAACTCAACTGGATTATTAGTTAGAGAAGAGTAAGGCTTAATTAAGTCAC
>CAYZJK010000003.1:17082-24209 GCA_964479125.1 uncultured Candidatus Saccharibacteria bacterium | reverse complement strand
GGTTTAAACTCAACTGGATTATTAGTTAGAGAAGAGTAAGGCTTAATTAAGTCACTTGGCTCAAGTAGTGATGAACAGTTGTCACACTGATCTCCACGAGCCCCCTCTGCTTCACATTTCGGACAAATTCCTTCAACGTAACGATCAGCTAACGCCTCGCCCGTCTTACTATCGTAACTAGCTAACATCTCACCCTTAGATATAAAGCCGTCGTCGACTAACTGAGAGAAAAACTGCTGTACTATTTGTCGATGATTACTACTAGTAGTCCTAGTAAACCAATCATAAGTCAGGCCAAGCCCAACAAAGTCTTCTCTAATAATCTGACTCATCTCATCAACAAACTGCTGGGTCTCTAGGCCTTTCTTCTCGGCTGCAATCATATTAGGAGTACCAAACTCATCAGTGCCACTAGCCACTAAAACATCCGCGCCAGTGGCACGAAAATACCTAGCTGCCACATCTGATGGCATTAATGAAGCACTGTGACCTACATGTCTTGGCCCATTGGCGTATGGCCAGGCTACGAAGATGCCGATTGATCGATTATTTTCATGAGATAGAGGTTTAGTCATTGGAAATTCCTTATTTGCTTAATAGTGTAGTTAATTCTGAGTTGGGAAAAGTAATTATGCCCTAAGGCATGGCCATATATTCGACCAGTTTTTCGAATCGAATACTTTTTTCTTGACGCTCGTGCATGTTTTTAACTGTCACTGTCTGACTCTTAACTTCATCTTCACCAATAAGAAGCATATACTTAAAGCCCATCCGATTAGCGTATCGAAGCTTCTTCTTCATCGCATCTTCTTCAGCATAAAGCATGACTGAGTGCTCAGCCTGTCGCAATTCACTTGCCACCTTAAAGGCATAGCCTTGCTGCTCTTTAGATAACGGCATGACAACAATATTAGCTGGGCTCTTTTGAGTAAATGAGATTAGGCCATCTATTTCCCTTAACCGTGAGAAGAGACGGGAAAGACCGATTGATATACCGACCCCTGGCATAGCTGTCTTAGTGTAGTGACCAGCTAGATTGTCATAACGACCACCAGAACAGACGCTACCAAGGCTTGGATAGTCATCAAGCATTGTTTCGTAAACCGTACCGGTATAGTAATCCAGTCCACGGGCAATTTTTAAATCGACTTGAACTCGCTTAGTAGGAATATCCATCTCAGCTAAGGCTTTCAGCACTGCCTCAAGTTCTTCAATCCCTTCCTTAAGAGTATCGGTTGGAGATGAAATACGCTTTAACCAACCTAGAATAGTCTGATTGTCGCCCTTAACTGAAGTAAAGTCTTCAACATACTCTACCTGCTTTTCGCTAAGACCTAGTCCAGCTAGCTGCTGCTTGAATTCAGCGTTGGTGATTTTATCAATCTTATCTACCACCCTTAGAACATCTGAACCAACTGAGCCAACACCAATAGTTTCGAAATAGCCAATTAGAATCTTTCGGTTATTGATCTTAATCGTAAACTCACCGAAGTTAAACTGCTCAAATATTTGATTAATAATAACTGGTAGTTCAGCATCGACAACCGGACTATATGAGCCAATCACATCGATGTCATTTTGCTCGAACTCTCGGTAGCGACCCTTTTGCTGCCTTTCGGCTCGGTGTACCCTTCCCATCTGGTAGCGCCTAAATGGAAATACAATGTCACTTTCGTGTTCAGCGACATACCTAGCTAATGGCACGGTTAAATCATACCTTAGAGTTAAGCTAGTCTTTGATCCTTCGCGAGTAAAGGTATAGACCTCTTTTTCAGTCTCGCCACCACCCTTAGCAAGCAAGACTTCGGTCAGTTCGATATCTGGAGTTTCAACTGGGCTAAAGCCATGCGATTCATAGGTCCTACGAATAATATCGCGTAGCTTATTGTACGCAATTTGCTCTTCAGGCAAATATTCATTAAAACCGCCTGGCCTTCGTGGTTCAACGCGTGCTGACACCCTGTCTCCTTCTCTTTTTAAATAGTCAAGTCTATATCTGTTATTTACTCAATATTATACCATAATGACCCTACTGATTAGGGGTGCAATAAAAAGAGCCAGGATTAAACCTGGCTCCCACTAGCTAGAGCTTAGCCCTCAGGACGAAAAATCAAAGCCCAGTTCGGCTGCCACCTCATTTAACTCGCGATCAATCTCTTCCATAACCTCATCCCTCTCCGGAGAGTCTTCGTGCCAATCCTCATCAAAACACCAATTAAAGAACATTTGTCGGCGTCGATTGAGTTCAACCTTGGAGACTAGCGCTCGGTACTTCCGCAGCGCCGACTCAAGCTCGCAGAAACTACGATAAGTCTTGTGAAGGATCTCAATCTTTTCACCCTCACTGCTATATAGCCAGCTAGACTGGTCAAGCAGTTCGGACATCTTGTCAGGCAAGCTACTATCTTGCCCCGAGGGCTTCAGTAGCCTATCTCGCAGAGCCTCACACAAGTCTGCCGCCCTATCGCGTCGCTCAACGTGGAAATTAATACTCTCCTCAAGACTCTCTCGATCCTCCGGACCTCCATCCAGCTTTGAGACCATCTCATTGATATGCTCATTAAGCTCACCAATAGACCTGTTGTACTGCTCTCTAGCTTTCGCTATATCTCCTCTTGCATGTGACAAAAGTTTACTGAGATTCTTGTCCGTCTCTTCTAGTAGCTGAAAGATAAACTGATAGAGAAACTTTTTAGCTGGAGGCTGTTTCATGACTACTCCCTAGTAGGTTCTACCATCCAGGCAGGAAGGCTATATTACTATACCATAATTCCAGGTAATATCCACTTATCTGTGTCAGACAGGTAAATATTACAGCCGATAACAACTGTTTAACAGATGACTTCTGATATAATTAGTGGCATGTTAGAAGCTATCGCTTTATTAGCTCCTTCGCTAATTGCACTCAAGTTCTATAATCACCTGCAACACAATACACTAGACGCCAAATCATTAGTTATGTCTTACGGTATTTTTGTTGTCGCCATTAATCTATGTATCTATTCAACCGTGCTATACATTCTTGAGTATGACACTGTCGAGTTTACCGATATCAACTTTGTAAAATATCTAATCACAGCTTTAGTACTAGCCTTAATCCTTCCGTTTGTAATCCGATTGATTGAGTCTACTATTTCAGTTAGAGTCATCCGACAAAATGACGAAGAATAAACCTAAACCCAAGGCGCAGACCGAGACTAGCGCTAAGAACAAAGACGCCAAGAAAGTCTCTAAGCCATCTAAATTTAACGGGTTCACTAAAACCGTCTTTCTTTACGCAGTTCTCGCTCTTACTGCTTTCACCTACACCGCTACTGTATTCAAGCGTAAAGAGTTTGGCGAAGCACAGATTAATGAGGTTTTATTCTATGCCTTTAATGGTCTAGCCAACGGCAATACGGTCGACTTTATGGATATGCTATTCGATAGCCTAATCCTTTTCTTTATTGTTTTCTTCCTACTACTCCTGCCGGTGGTCGACTTCTACCGCAGCCGCATTAAAATTAACTTCAACCTATCCGTCTTTGGCAAGAATAAAAACATCACGTTTAATCCGTCGAATATCTCATGGAGGGTTAAGTATTTGTACGCTGGTATTGCCTGTAGTCTTTCTGTCTGGTTTTTACTATCTAGCTTTCAGGTGCCGCAATACCTTAACAGCTTAAGGGAAACTAGTCAGATTTATGAAGAGCACTACGTAGATCCAGAACAGGTAGACCTAGTGTTCCCAGAAGAGCCAAATAACCTAATCATGATTTACTTAGAGTCGATGGAAAATACCCTCGCCTCTAAAGAAGCTGGTGGACAGATGGATTCATCAGTTATACCTGAACTAGAGGAGCTAGCATTATCCGACCAGACAGTCTCGTTTTCTCATACTGAAACTGGCCTAGGTGGCGCACAGCCAGTCTTAGGCACAACCTGGACAGCCGCATCTTTAGTAGCGCATCAATTAGGTATCCCTATCACCTACAACATTACTAATAGCGAAGATAACGAATACGGCAATCTAAATAAGTTCTTCCCAGGCACATATGGGATTGGTGAAGTGCTTCACGAAGCAGGCTACAATCAATCATTCCTGATGGGATCAGAAGCCACTTTTGGTGGACGAGACAAGCTATTAAATCAGCATGGCCCCTATAAAATTCTTGACTATACCTACGCTCAAAAGAACGAGCTAATACCAAAAGACTACCGAGTCTGGTGGGGCTATGAAGATAAGCGATTGTTTGATTTTGCTCGTGATGAAGTTGAGAGATTAGCTAGTAAGGATGAACCATTTAACTTCCAAATGCTAACTGTTGATACCCACTTCCCTGATGGCTACCTAGACGAAACCTGTCCAACTCCACATAGTCGACAGTATGACAATGTTTACGCCTGTAGTTCAATGTGGGTCAGTGAGTTCATCGAATGGACTCAAAGCCAGCCATTTGCTGAAGATACCACTATCGTAGTTGTCGGCGACCACCTTGGCATGCAGCAAAGTTACTATGATGAAATTATTGGTGATGAAAACTACACCCGCACCACCTACAATGCCATCATCAACCCAAACACTAGACACGAACTAACTAACTCGCGTCAATTCGCTGCCTTTGACATGTATCCTACAACTCTAGCCGCCTTAGGTGTAAAGATTCCTGGTGAAAGGCTTGGTATGGGAACCAACCTCTTTGCTCAATCTCACCCTACTCTACTTGAACAGTATGGAACGCTGGACAATCTTAATGCTGAATTAGCTAAGCGAAATTCGTTCTACGACCGAGTTATTATCACTGGTCTTGGACGTTAAAAAGCCTAAGCTATAAAAGCTTAGGCTTTGTGGGCACATTAGATCAGATCATCGAAGATGCGGTGAAGGTAGTCGTAGCAGTAAGCTCCTTGGCGCCAAAGGCCATCACCATCCGCCACGAGACCAACCCAGGCCAAATCAATCAGCCGATAGGTGGTCAGCGAACCTTGATGAATCTTCACCAGTGCAGATGGCGCTAGCTCATTCGTGAAGGGATTTGGAAACATGACAGGCTCATGCAGGAAGATAAGATTGCCATACTGAGTGTCGTATAGCTTGCCAACTTTGATGTCCGCGACATCAAGAAAGCCGGTCTTATCACCATAGCGTTTGCGCCCGAAGATGAACTCTTCTTTCGTAGTACTTCCGACTACTACTGTGTCTGACATGATACACTTCCTCTGATAGCTGATCATGAGCGAATAATATCACTCATGGGTGTGCAATTCCTACCACACATACGTGCAGCTGCAGTAAGAGTACAATAATTATTAGGCTACGTCAATAAATGACATAGCAATAAAATAAGCCCGCTATGGAGGCGGGCTTATTCGTTTAGCTAAAAAGCTATTTATCTGCCTGCTTTTTCTTACCGCTAGTAATTGCAACGGTCTTTGGCTCTGGTAGAGGAGTTAGTGGAACTGACACCTTCAGGATACCATCCTCTAAATGAGCCTCTATACTATCGCCATCTGCTCGTTCTGGGAGCGAAATCCTACGATAGAAGCTCTGAGAGCTTTCACGTAAGACGTACTTCTTTTCCTTATCCTCTTCCTTGTCGTGCCGTGAGGCGCTAATTGTTAGCACCCCTTCATCAACCTGAACTGAAATGTCGTCTTCCGTGAAATGTGGCAGGTGAGCTTCGACCACTAATTTATCGTCTTTTGTATACACATCAGTGGTCGGGATAGTTAAACCCTTAACTGGTGATACAAAATCCTCTCCAAAGAATTGCTTCTGCAAAGCTGACAACTCTTCGAACGGATCCCATTTTACTATGTTGCGCATACCTCTTCCTCCTTGGCTGCTAAATTGTGATGCTAGAAGCTGCCCGCTTCTACTTATATTATATGAAATTAGCACTCTATGGTCAAGAGTGCTAATTCTAGTTATGCCTACTATTAGACTAGGTTCGTCCACCTGCAACGGTAATCACCTCGCCAATTGTGTAGCTTGACTCCTGACTGGCCAAGTAGACATAAGCTGGCGCTAGTTCAGCTGGCTGCCCTGCTCGTCCGATTGGAGCATCTTGTCCGAACGCAGTTAGCTTCTCCATTGGCTGACCATAACTAGGCTGCAGGGGTGTCCAGATAGGACCAGGCGCAACTGCGTTAACTCTGATACCCTTAGGTGCCATCTGCTCGGCTAGCGCTTTAGTGAAGGCTACAATCGCAGCTTTAGTTGATGAGTAATCGATCAAATTCACCGACGGTTGCTTAGCTACAATAGATGTGGTGTTGATAATTGAGCTACCTTTTGGCATATGCTTTAGGGCTCTTTGAGTTAAATCAAACATGCTGAGAATATTTACCCTAAAGGTATCCTCAACCTGTTGCATATTGAGTTCCATAAAGTCAGTCGAGTAGACCTGCTTACCGGCATTATTAACTAGAATATCTAACGACCCTAGCTGATTAATCACCTCATTTACCACTCGACCAGGCGCCTCCTTATCCATAAAATCAGCCTCAATTCCAACTGCTTTACGACCAGCCCTCTCTATCAACTCTAACGTATAGTCGGCATCTGTTTTTTCACTAGGAAGATAAGTAATCGCTACATCGGCGCCCTCTCTAGCAAAAGCAATCGCCACGGCTCGACCAATTCCAGAGTCGCCGCCAGTAATTAAGGCTTTACGACCCTTTAATCTCTCGCTGCCAACATAGGTCTCCTCACCATGATCCGCCTTCGGAACCATCTCAGCATCAAGACCAGGTTCGCTTTGCCTCTGCTCTGGTATTTCTAAGTTAGGATACTGAGTTACTGGGTCTTGCATTTCGTATTGGTTCTTCGCCATCTAGATACCTCCCTAGTTATTATTTCTCTACCCATGATCCGTCTTCAGACTTCTCATGGCTATTTTTAACCGCACTCCAAGTGACCTTATGAGTCACCTCCTCGCGGCTTTCATTGCCGCGTCGATCCCCCTTGTCCTCGTACTGTTCCCAGGCGATATTAAACGCCTCCTTATAGATTTCTTGCGCATGATTAGGTAGATTATCCTTTACCTGATCCGGCAATTCACTGAGCGTGTTATATGACATATATCACCTCCTTCTGTCTTTCTATTATAACGTAGACTGCTAGACACTTCTAATTGACTCAAATT
>CAYZJK010000003.1:12154-16982 GCA_964479125.1 uncultured Candidatus Saccharibacteria bacterium | reverse complement strand
CTTCTGTCTTTCTATTATAACGTAGACTGCTAGACACTTCTAATTGACTCAAATTTAAAAAACCTCTAGACCCAAGGACTAGAGGTAGGCAGGTAGGAGTTTTACTAAAGGATCACGGATCCGAGGGATCCGAGCAGCCAGAGACAGATTAAGATTATTCCAAGGTAGATAACGGTAACCGTCACGCCAAAGAAAAACGCTTTAAGTCTTTCGCTGCACGTCATCGTGTTCCAGTTCGGAAATGGGTTCTGATGCATCATCACCAACATTCTAATCATGTCACCCCTCACTTTGCAGCTAGATTACAGCGCCACCTTTACTATTGCCACAATAATAACCAGTGCCACTATAACCACAGTCATAGTAAGTGCTATTTTTAGGTTCTCCGCTCGAATACGGGAGTTGTAATGGTTTAAATGAGACTGACTATTGTCTTCACTCATTATTCACCCCTTTCTAGAATATAGAAACGAAATGTCCCACTTGCCTACTTTTATATTAACACAGTCTTATTTTATAAATGCAAATATAACACTATACTATTTAGTTTAATTAGCCTATGTTGTAAATATTACAAATTACGTTAATCTTTTTATTTTGGTAACATCGTAAGGTTGTCCAAATAAAAGCATAATCAGATAAGCAGATTCATGTTCAGCAAATTTATCACAAACCATTCATTCGGAATTATGATTGCCGCTCTAATGTCAGCCATAATGTTGTCGTATAACGTATTTTTAATGGAAGGATTTACACTCCACTCTTTCCGATCAATTGGCCTATTATATATATCTATTTTTGTTATCACCTTCATTATTAGCACCTACATCGTCGGACCAATCGTAAAGCCATTAATGAAGAGAGCTACTAATCAAAACACAAAGACTCCATTCAGGATTCTACTTATGACTCTATTCATGGTGACAGGAATGGCTACTATGATGTCACTAGTAGTCACCTTACTCATAAGCCCACATGAAGCCGGCTTTGCTTCAACTTGGTTACACAGCTTCCTTCGAAGCTACCCATTCGCTTTCCTAGTGCAGTTCTTGGCAGTTGGCCCAATTGTACGATTCGTTCATGAAACTCTTCTTGCTCCACCTGCAGCGCAAGAGACCTCAGAAGCTACTAAGTAGACTTTGACTTAGTTCAAAATTAAAAACCCTATCACTATAGACAGGGTTTTGTACTTACGTAGACATTGCCATCATTTCACGATAAACCTTGTTGGTATCCTCTTTCCCATAAAGCCTGGAGACGAACCGAAATGAATCATCATCTTCACGCTTTACAGTGATATAGAACTGATCCTTTACACTGAAGGTGGCAGAACGTACAGTCTGGATATGGAACGCGTAGAACATATGATGGTAGTCGTATGTCATAAGGTCACTATCCTGATAATTGTGACGTCGTTCGACACTCCATACTGGAGCAGGAGCCATATGCAGCTCGTCAACTAGATCCACATCTTGTTTCGACTTGACGAGGATAATGTCCTTTGAGTCATATTTCATCAAATCAATCGGTTCAGCCTCCTTGTAGGTGTAGGGGTCGATAAGGTAGCGCGACTCTTTGAGAGTCCAGTCGTGAGCAATCTTCGCCATGGTCGAATGTGCATGACCAGTGAACCAGAACTTCTTCTCCAGCTTAGAGCTGACGATGTCAGGCATAGTTAACTGCCGAAAAACATCGATTACTGAGCTTTGTGCCCAATATCCTTCGTACGCTCGAGGTACGTAGTGCATGCTGCTTCATCCCCTCTTAAGAATGGCAAAATCGGTAGGTACAACAACGCAAAGTTGTATTGCATACCTTAACCTATTATCAGGTTATTGTCAAAAGTTGAAGTGATTGAGATAGCAGAGACTACCAGCCTCCGCCGCCTCCACCGCCGCCGCCACCGCCAGAATATCCACCCCCGGTTGAGCCGCCAGTAGAAGAACTGCTAGCACTAGCGTAGGTTGCGCTAGTATTAAAGCCGTTGAGGGCGCCGATTAAAGCAGCTGAAGATGCGTAATCGCCTGGACCACTATACCACCCTGGCTGATTATTGGCTGCTTGATAACTCACAGCCAGCTCCTCTATCCACTTCTTCTCAATGCCAAACACGACTGCGTAAGGTAAAAGCCTTTCATTCAACTTGAGGAGCTGCTCTGGTTCATCAATATTTACATCTTTAGGTATTCGGTTAACACCCTCTGGACTATGTAGATAGTTGATTCTGTCTGCTTCAGCCACTTTCATGTATCGCTCTAGCCCTTTTAGATACCGTAGAGCTTCTAGGCCCTTTTCTGTATACGGTCGAAGGGTAGCACCAAGAATTAGAATAATAACGCCTATAATTCCAGCCACAAAGTTAAGTGTTACTAGAGCGATCACTAAGACAACACTACCAGTAATATAGAACTTACGACTGAGCTCAGGTTTCTTCTCACGATAGACATAATGCTGGTTAAAGGCATTTAAAAGATTAGTAGTGTCATCTGCTCTTTTCTTAGCGTACTCCGTACTCTTACTAACTTTCTGTAAGTTAATTCTAGCGCCTACCGCCAGACTCTCAGAGTGGAATAAATCGACTATTACTTCACGCTCTTCGGCTAGCAAGTCTGATGACTCCTTTTTAATCTCTATGTCATGTTTTGCTGGCGACATCCAAGACTTCTTCGGCTTAGTCTCTATTATCTGGATATAACCACGAACAGCTAGGTCTAAAAGCTGCGCAGTGTATTGTGTTTGTGGTCGGCTATATAGCATAGATGCGGCACTAACACTCATATCCTTAGGCGGTAAGAACTGATTAACAATCGTCCCGACTTCGTCTTTACGGTTATGTAGCTTATTCCAGTAAAATGAAAAAGCTACCAGAAGAGCTCCACCAATTACACCTATAATTACCCAGGTGCCCTGCATAAACTCAACATATTTATCCCACAATGTTGGTTCAAATTCAGCAAATGTCCCTAGTTCAAAGCCGACCGAGATTGTCACATTCTCGCCCCGATCCAGCGATTCGGTTCGCACTGAATAACCTTGACCTGTCTCCTCAAACGTACAGCTATCACCTGAGCCTTCGCTTCCGATATAACATGCCGTTTCGCCTGTCAGCCTATCTCGCAATGACTCGTCGATCTTTAGCGTTACACTAAGTCTATCTATTGGAACTCGCCAACCCGTTCCATTGGTATCCCAATAAAACTCATCATTACCGGTACTGCTCTCATAAGACTTGGTAACATCCTGCTGAGTGTATTTGATTTGATAAACCTGACGTCCGTTCACATATTCATCTGGATCACCTATTCTAACCGTGGTCATATCCCCACTGGTTTCAGTTTCATACTCAATCGACTTACCTTCGGCGTCTGTAACAGACTCAATCTTTAATCGTACCTTATGGTCGTCATACTCATGCGGAATTTCTCGTAATATACCTCTGTTTTCATCCCGGTTGGGGAAGTTTGCGGTAATAGTTTCAGTTGTTGTTAAAGTAGAGCGCTTATCTTCGTTAATGCCGAGCTCGTATTCGATTTTGTAATCTTCAATGGTGAAATTATTAAGACTAGACTGGGCCAACACTGGCCTATCTGACGCCACTGCAAGAGCGCTAACTAAAGACACTAGAAAGACAGCTACCCAAAAGCTAACAAAGCGTCTTAACTTTTGACCTCTACTTGAACGCGCATACTCAACTATAGATTGCATCTGTTCGTTTTCCTTTTTTATTTAATAGAAAGAAATTACTCTTGAGCTAAAGTTTGAAACTCTGCCTCTAGCTGCTGCCTAACTCGATTAGTCCTGTCTTCTGTCCAGTATGTATCTGGTGTATTTTCACCTTGAGGGGCATCCTCAGCTTCGTATCTAAAGATAATTTCACCATCCTTAACTACAGTGAGATCAGGAACATAAATAACCGAATTACCGTCATCACCAGTCGGAAGATAGTCTTTTAAGATATGGACTAAAGCTAAGTAAGTATCATTACCCTGCTCCCTGGATTCCCTGATGTCTAAATATTTCACCTCTTCTAATCCAGCATTCTTAGCTGCCAAATCTACAACTGGAGCTAGACCCTGACACCATGGACACGCAGGAAAGCCTAAAAAGACCACACCGCTACCCTCTCTAAGGGTCGAGATAACTTCACTATCAGGAGTGCGCTCAAACACTGTATCCTCACCTAGACCTGGGTAATCCACGTAGATTGGCGGTAAATTAGATGTGTCAGTATCACCTGAAGACTGAGCAGACTCACTCTCTTCTGAGGTGTTAGCTACGCTAGACTCTTCGCTATTATTACGCCTAGCCTCGATTGACATTAGAACAGTGACTACTAGAACTACGGCTATTAGGAGTAATATAACCCACTCAACTACTCGGCGACGACCAGTATTAGCCTTAGGATTAGTCTTTTTGTTAGCTTCTGACATATGGATTCCCCCTTACGGTTTATGTCTATGCAGATATATAATCTTAATGATTACATTATCTACTATTATCCCACTAAATACCAGAACCGGACCTTGGGACGCCGAGGCGTGAAAAAACCGACCAATAAATGGTCGGTATACCTCACCCCTCAGAAACTTAACACCAGTGCTAATGCCAGTAACGTAAATACTATAAGCCTGAGCGCATAAACGTTATATCTGGCATGGAACTTAGCAGATGCCAATGTTGCCCGGTAGGTATTCTTACTAGCTCTATATTCTTCAATATAGGCGAACATCAATACACCCGACGTAAAGGCGATTGCCACTATCACAGCCAGGTGAAAGACTAGATTGTTTATGTGAACCAGTCCAAAGATAGCACAGCTTATTAATCT
>CAYZJK010000003.1:4900-12054 GCA_964479125.1 uncultured Candidatus Saccharibacteria bacterium | reverse complement strand
GCATCGAGATTAACTCAGGTGAAACTATTCGCACCAGCCACACGAGTGCTAGTAGCGGACTTACGATTAAGAACGGACAAAGAAACATCAGCAATACCGACAAACCTATCGACAATGCCAACAACAATATTGATGGCAAGCGATAAGTCGGAAGAGTAGAAAGCTCTATCCTAGTCGGTATGCCTAGAACTATCCGCCCCATCCCTTTAGGAAGCGGAGGCAATAACCCACTGGATAGTCGCCTCGGGCGCTCATATACCGCCAGATCATCCATAGCTTCACCTGTATTTTCTATCTAGCCATAAGCCAACTTATCGTAGTCTTTAACTAGTCGCGCCACAGGTAGATAACCACAGCGCCTGCCTTCAGCCTTTCGACTGGTCAAAACAAGCACCTCCTGAAGTAGATTTATTAAGGTAAACAGATACTATGCAACCTTACTAGAAAGTCAGCAAATAAAACTAGTTAACTAGTCTTGATTTTCTAACTCGGCAAACTTAGCAGCCATAGTTGGATTACCCCTAGTCAGCCGCTTAACCGTTAAGTCATCGGCCTTATTGTTGGCAATCCTTAAGTTATCTTCCGATCTGAGTAGATTCTCCTTGGTTTTTTGAAGCTGAGCGATAGACTTATCAATACTATCGATTGCTGTCTTAAACTTCTCAGAAGCCAGTCGGTAGTTTCGACCGAATGAAGACCTAAAGTCGTTTAGCTGATTTTCAAAATTAGTAACATCAATATTTTGAGATCGAACCAACGCTAGTTCAGACTTATACTCCATCGAATTTAAGGCGGCGTTACGCAGTAGAGTAATCATTGGGATAAAGAATTGCGGCCTAATAACATACATCTTCTCGTAACGATGTGACATGTCTACAATTCCGGTGTTATATAGTTCACTATCAGACTCTAGTAGAGATACTAACACGGCATACTCACATCCTTTTTGTTGTCGATCTTTATCTAGCTCTTTTAGGAAATCTTCATTACGCTTCTTGGTGGCAGTTTCATCACCCTCGTTCTTCATCTCAAACATAATGGAAATAATTTCATTTCCACTCTCATCGTTCTCCCTGAAGATATAGTCACCCTTACTACCCGAGCTCGCATCATTATCTTTTTCAAAGTAAGCGTTCTTAAATGCAGTTGCCCTTAAACGATTGAACTCTGTCTCACAGTGTTGCTCTAGGGTTTCACCAACCATCTTGGTAGACAGTTTAGCTTTCATGTCCTTATAGTAGGCAATCATCTCGTCTTTAGATTTTAGATCTGACTCATACCGACTCTTAAGAGAAGTCACTGCTAACTCAGACTCCATCTCTTTACTCTTTAACTTGTTGAGTAGAGCATCACGCTCCTTCTCCATTTCAGATATAGCTGAAGTAAGAGCAATCTGCTTCTCTAACTCAGACTGCTTAGTAACAGTCTCCAGCTGATGCTTAAGTTCACCTAACTCTCGCTCTTTTTGCTCAAGGCGCTCCTTGGCTTGGGTACTGAGCTCGTTCTTAAGCGCATCCCGTTCTCGCTCCATATCAGCAATAGCCTTTGAGATTGCCATCTCTTTTTCTAATTCAGACTGCTTAGAGATAGACTCAAGCTGAAGCCTAAGAGAGTTTAGCTGCTGCTCTTTCTCCTCAACCTTACGCTGAGCTTCAATAGCAATCTCTCGCTCCTTCATCTCAGCCTTAAGTCTGAGCTCGGTTAAGTAAGCTTCTTTTTCTTTCTGTAATCGATCATTAAATTCATCATTCTTAATCGAACTAACTACGCTCTCAATTGTAGTCTTATCGATATCAGTTTCATGAATAGACCTTAAGTCTATTATGTCGCCCTTTTGGCCGTCTTCTTGAAGGATGAGAGTATTTTCATCCTGAATGGATACTTTAAGTTTTTTCATAGTGACCTTTCTCGTTCTCTCTATTATACCAACCTCTGGCGAATAACTCATATGCACGACATTAGAAAACCCCTCATATAAATGAGGGGTTAGTACCTAGCTGTCATGAGGTATTCTTGAACTTATTGTAATTCTGAATCTCCTCCTTGAGGACACCTACAATGACTTTGTTGATACCATCTAGGTCAATCCTTAGTATCTCGAGATTAAGCCTAATCTCTTCAATCAGCTTCTGACGATCTCCAATTCTGCTGTTGAGTCTTTTATAGCTCTCCTTGCATAATTCAATCATGTCCTGTGGAGTGCGCTCTTCAGAGTCAGAAAACATGTCACTCAAGCCAGAGTCCACCACTACTTGATAGAATTCAATGCACTCATCTAACTTACGTCGCACATCTTCCAACCCCACCAACCCAACTAAAGCCTTTTGGTAGAGGGATTCTGTAGCGACGACCCTTTCCTTGGCAAGTTCTTTAGCTCTACGAAGACTCTTCACCCGATCATTTACTCGGGAAAATTCAAAACCAGACACCTTAACCACCTTCAAGATAGGTTCAACCAAAGTCGAATGACTAGGTGTGTTGTTTATAACATGCTAGATATATAACGTCAAACTAAAGCTAGGCACAACTGATTTAAGGCTTAAGTTAAGAGCTTGATAGCTGCTTCAATTTCACCCGGAGAGTACCCGGCGATCGTTAATATGTTGCCATCATCGCCCTCAATAGTGGTAAACGGCACATTAGCCTCTTCCTTATGTAGAGTTAGTCGGCTAGCGGCGTATGGATTCTTGTCGATTAAAAGACCTGTGTAATCAACGCCCTTCTTATCCAGCCAGTGTCTAAGTTTGGCGCTATCTGAGCATGTTGTTGAACCGTATACCGTAACTATCACTTACTTTCTCCTGTTATTTTATCTATGAGCTTGTTTTAAATCGTCATGTTTTAGATATGGGTAATCTAGGAATTAAAAAGCCACCAGAGGGTGACGTAATATAGCCAGCGATGATTTAGTGCTGCTTAGACTTGCATCTAGAGTGCGCCTGAAACTCATCTTGCTAAGATATGATTCAGACCACTCCCTAACCTGTTTAGGTCGGGTTGAGTACATGTTTTTATTATAAGACATAAGCAAGTTAATATATACGAAGATAGACATTTCTACTACATAAAAATACACCCCATAAGAGGTGTATTTTTAAACAAGTGAGGTTTTAAATTAGATGACTGACTTAACAGCAGTAGAAATCTTTTCTTTAACACCCTCTTCGTCAAGGATATTACCTTCTAGATCAATGTCCTTAGTGAAGTAAAGCTGTGCAGCAGTATTCTTGTATACGCCTCCAACCTTCTTAACTAATCGATCAACCTGGTCAAGTAGTGGTTCACCACCGCTCCAGCTGTAGCCTACAACTGTGAATGGTAGATCCTTCCAGTCACTGTATAACCAGTCAATAGCGTTCTTCTGAATAGCGCTCATCTGGTTGTTGTACTCAGGTGTCAGTAATACAACACCGTCTACTTCTTGAACCATCTTCTGGAACTTCTGTGCATTTTCGTTCTCAGGTGTATAGTCTTCAGCCGCAGGAATGTTCCTACCATCGTAGAATGGCAGGTTAAGTTCACGTACGTCAGCTACGGTCGCCTTAGCACCTACCTCTTCGATAGCGGACACCACTACAGGTAGGATCTTATCGCCTGTACTATTCGGCCGTGCGCTTCCAGTTAAAATCATAATGTTCTTTGACATTGTTCTTGCTTCCCCTTTTTACTAATTTACTGTTAGAGCTTATCTACGTTAATACCGTAACCCTCAACCAATTCACGATTAAACTTATAGAAGTTTTGTGTACCTCGTTTTTCGGTAATGAGAACCTTAGCATCAACTAGTTTTTTAAAGTGATGACTCATTGCTGGCTGTGAAAGCTCTAGTCTCTTTGAACAAGACTGGATAACATCGCAGCTAGGAACGGCCCCAGACGAAGAAGAGACAAATTTTGCCACACTTAATCGAACATCATCAGCCAATGCTTTAAGTAGTTCAATTGCTTGTGGGCTTGCTTCGTCTTTCATACGCCTCTTTCCTTTACTATATCAATATATTTAAATATATCAATATATAAATTGAGTTTTTACTCCCTCAATACTATTACCACCCCTGTTATTTTTCAAGATAAATATCTAAACATTTAAATATTTCGATGTTTAGTTTATAATAGCTACATATACAGATTGCATATTTAAACCAAGAGAAGGATTTTATGACCAAGAAAACTATTACACGACAAGATTACGAATTCGGCTTAGACACCTTTGGCGACCTAGCCGTCAACCCAGACGGCAAGACCACTACCTACGCTGAAGCCCTTCGACTAGTTGTCGAAGAAGCTAAACTAGCTGATAAACTAGGCGTCGATGTTATCTCTCTAGGTGAACACCACCGTGAAGAATATGCAATCTCAAGCCCTACTACAGTTCTAGCTTCTATCGCAACTGTAACTGAAAAGATTAAACTTGGCACCGCGGTAACAGTGCTTAGCTCAGAGGATCCAGTGCGAGTCTTCCAGCAATTCGCAACGATTGATGCTATATCTAACGGTCGCGCTCAAGTAATGCTAGGTCGTGGCTCATTCACAGAATCATTCCCATTATTTGGCTATAGCTTACGTGACTACGAAGTTCTATTTGAAGAGAAGATCGACCTATTCTCTAAAATTATTAAAGAAAAGCCAGTCACCTGGAGTGGCTCAACGAGAGCTAGCTTAGATAATGCAGATATCTTCCCGAAGACCGAAAACGGCCTAGATGTCATGGTTGGAGTTGGTGGATCACCACAATCTGTCGTCAGAGCCGCTGCTTATGAATTCCCTATTATGTTTGCAATTATTGGTGGATCACCTGATCGCTTCAAAGCTTTCACCGATTTATATAAACGGGCGGCTGAAGACCTTGGTAAAAAGACATTTCCAATTGGACTTCATTCTCCTGGATTTATCGCCAAGACCGACGAAGAAGCAGTCGATAAAGGTTTCAAGTACATTAAAACTGCCATGGATAAAATTGGTAAAACCAGAGGCTGGCAGCCAATGGCTCGTGATCAATTCCTCCAGGAAGTTAAAACAGGCTCAATGTATGTCGGTTCACCTGAGACTGTAGCTCAAAAGATTGCACGCACTATGGATATACTAGGTGCCAAAAGATTTGACCTAGTCTACGGCTTTGGACCAGTACCAACCGAAGAACGAGCAGAGACTATTCGCCTATACGGTGAGGAGGTTATCCCTCGTGTAATTGAACTACTAAAAGAGAAGCAGTCTGATGCCGACAAGTAGCACTAACGAACTACCTAAGATAGCTATCATCGGAGCCGGCAAACTCGGCACTGTACTAGCTCAACTATTCCTTAAAGCCGGCTATAAAGTTACGCTAGCTGGTTCTGGCGACCCTGAAAAGATAAGACTAACCGTATCAGTTATTACCCCTGGAGCTGAAGCTAAAGAAAAGTCCGAAGCTGCTAATGAAGCTGACATTATCATCCTGGCTCTACCTTTAAGTAGGTTTAAGACCCTACCTAAGAAAGAGATGACTGGAAAGCTTGTGATTGATGCTATGAACCATTGGTGGGAAGTAGATGGAGATCGCTCTGACTTTATACCAGGCGACCTTAGCTCTAGTGAAGCTGTTCAAGAATTCCTATCTGATTCTAGGGTAGTTAAAGCACTTAACCATATGGGTTATCATAACCTACTTGATGAAGCTCGACCAAAAACTAAGGCTGGGCGAAAAGCGATAGCTCTAGCTGGAGATAATCAAAAAGATATCGAAACAGTCAGTGAGCTAATCGACCGGATTGGGTTTGATCCACTTCCAATCGGCGACCTCGTTAAGGGGCGTGCACTAGAAGCAGGTGGGCCAGTATTTGGCGCTAACCTTCCACTACCTCGCCTACGCCAAGCGCTTGAAAACTAAACTAGATCTCGCCTGCGCCAGATGGCTAATCCAACTAGAATCAAGCTGAGTCCGATTGCCGTCATAACTCCCACTACTCCGTAATCTATCGACTCAACAGGTGCTGATGGAACATGCTCAAATAAAGACAGATTCATAATCCATTCATCTAAACCAAGCATTGGACCAATCCAAGTAACGAACAACATGAAGCCAAAGTATATCCAAGCAATTACACTAACTACTCTAGGCAAAAGACTATACAAGAAAACATATCCACCAATTACCGCTAAAACTAGTGGTAGGTAGGATAATCCGGCCAATACATACTCTGCAGTACTGACGTCAAGATCAGACACCAAGTTAACTATTAGCGCCATAATACCACCAGACACAGCTAAGATAAACGCTACGGCCACTACAACAAAAGCCACATTAAGTCCTAGCCATTTAACCTTAGACACTGAGGTAGCTAGAACGTTTTCCAGCCTACCACCAGCCTCCTCATTCTTCATCTTCTCGAGGGCGTTAATTGCGTAGCCTACTACTATCAAGACAGTCATTGTCAGCATAGCCGATAGGTAGGCTGCTGTCATATCACCTGATCCACCCATCGCTACAATTACCGCCTGCATCTCCTCCGAACTCTCGTAAATATCAGAAATCTCGGTTACTAGTGCACCAACAATACCGACCATCAGCAAGCTTCCTAGTAAGTAAGCTATAAATATATTTTTATGCAAATACCAAACCAACCCTTCAAGAGTTTTAAGAGGTCGACTAGCTCTTAGATTACCGGGTCGAGCTGGTAATACCCCGCTACCAACGTCTCTGGTTGTCACCAGTCTATATGACAACGCCAATAAGCCTAGCGACACGACAAACATAATTGCAACCGGCAACCAATCAGGAAAAGTTAACGGCCTAACCTGCTGCAACCAACCTAGCGGACTAAAGTAACTTATCCAGTGCGGACTGACAGATCCGTTAAGCTCTACTTCTCCTAGAAAATCACCCACCCCTCTTACGATGAAGCTTATTCCTAGCAGCGAGCCTAATATTCCGTTGGCTGTTCTAGCGCCTTCAACTAACTGCGCTACTACAGCCGCAATACCAGCCCATAGAAGACCGAACACACCAAAAGCTATACCATAAAGCCATGCCTGCTCTACACTCCAGTACTCGGTAAAGAAGCTAAAAGATAAACCAATAGCCAGAGCAATCACCACATTAACAACTAGAGCAACCAACACTGCTGCCACAAGACTTGCGCTACGACTAACCGGCGCAGAAAGAATAATCTCCTGCGA
>CAYZJK010000003.1:0-4800 GCA_964479125.1 uncultured Candidatus Saccharibacteria bacterium | reverse complement strand
CTCCTCATTAACTCCACCTCGAAGACTAGCTAGAATATCTATTATTTCGCCACCAGTCAAATTAGGCCAGAAACTAACATCCCCCGGCACATAAGCTAGCCTTCTATGCAGATTAACCGCATCATGCCATGGGTCACCATCAAATAACTTAGCTTCACCATCGCTTTTCTTAATTAGACCTAGAAGAGTTCTAATGGTTGTAGATTTACCAGATCCATTCGGACCTAAAAAGCCATGAATCTCTCCTTTTTTAACAACTAGATCAAGCCCATCTAGCGCTTGTACCGATCCAAAGCTTTTGGATAAAGATTTAACTTCTATAACGTTCATGCTTTAACTATACCAACAATAAACCAAAATCTCACACGCAGAGCATAGCAGCCATTAATCTATAAATGAAAAAGCCTAGGGTTGATACTACGTATCTTCTCTAGGCTAATGGTTACTGCACCACCTTCGCAAAATTATCCTCGTTGGGAATCAGCTTACGCTCCTGAGTCCAACCACGGAAGTTACCCATACGGTCAAGCGAATCAAACACATCCTTTCGATGATAATCCTGAATCATCATTTTTTGACCCAAGTAGTCAGCATAGTTCTGCAGCTGGCGTCGATACTCCCATTCAATACTCATAAAGGGAGTTGCCTGATGCTCGAACGGAGACATGTGACCCGCTGAGCGCAAGCCTTCATACCTTCGAATCTCCCTACTCACCAGCTCTCGAAGCGCATCCTCAGAGTCACCGATTTGATGTATCTGATTATGACGATTGTAGCTAGTTGCTGCCACTCGAGCCACAGATGACTTAATAGCCTCCTCGAGACTACTGTGCTGATTAACATCCACCAAAGGCAGATGCCATTCACCCTCACCTACAAACATAGGCTCAGATGCACTCATTGCAGCCTTGATCATGCGAGCAACTCGGGCAATTTCACCCTGAGCCTCTGGATGGTCTCGTAGAGCAAAGAAGTTATCAAACTCCGTTGCTGTCAGAATCGCCGTATGCCACATAAAGGTCTCGACTGTTCGTCCAGCTAGCTGCTTATGTACATTGAGCATATTCATTTCAGCTGCACGCTCTGACTGATTGCTCTTCGGAATGATTTGCTTGAGCTCTCCGAGGCTATCAATCAGGTGTTTACCAGGAACATATTCACGACCTGGCTCATACCTAAACGTGCGGGACATCACTTCTTCACCCAGAACCAGCTCAAGGAGCCCCGTGACAGCTCGGTCACGATTCCTGAGCCAGTTTATACGAGCTCGAGCATCCTCTTCGCCAGTCAGCACTTCACTGTGCTGCATACCAGGCTTATTGCGTCCAAACCTCTCCGGAATAAACGGGTCGGTCATGACGTTGTAAACCTGATTGTACAGCGGAATAGCTCTGGTGCTAGCCGAATTTCGACTAAACATACGATGAGTATTCACCTCAGATAGAATCAGCCTTGGAAAAGTTGCCTCCACCGTAGTGAGTCGAACACCGTGAGGGCTGATTGAATCAGCCAACACTTTGATATTGTACTTATCAACATGCAGCATAGTCTGCATTGTTCTCACCTGTCCTTCAGGTAGTAGTATTTGCGCTTTAAGGTGCGCCCATCCAACGGATAGTATACACCAAACTAGCTATGACATAAAATATTAAAAGTAACAACTACTCTATAAATAAAACAAAATACCCAGGATCTTACCTCTGGGTGTTTTGATTATTTTTTTGTTTTATCTAGCCGCGACCACGTCCACGAACAGACTTCTTCTTACCGCCACGATTCTTGAAGTAGAATACTAGCCCTACAATCGCTGCAATAAGTAGTACTAATCCAGCGATAGCGCCGATAATCATAGCTCGAGGAATAATCCAGAAGCTAGACTCAACCTCTACAACCTGATTCTTTGTGCCGTATGTAAATGTTGCAATCGCAGTATATTTACCGAATCCACCCAGCTCGTCGACTGGAATCTCCCAGCGCCTTGCGCTATCTGGTAGAATCACATCCTTAACATCCTGGTCGTTAAAGTCTGACTCGTATACAATCTCATCACCCTTTAGGACAGAGATCTTACCCATTGGGCTAAGCTGCACAGCGCTGGTATTTTCAAAGCGTACTAGAGCAGATAGATTCTCATCATCCATATACCAAGTACTTGAACGTCCTTGCTGCTGAACCTCAAAGTCACTAAGTGTTAGTCTTTCAGGTGTATCACCACTAACCCTGAGTAGAATTAGTGAAGCAATACTTGTATTAAGGTTAACCTGACCGCCGCCAGATTGATCAATTGGATCAAACCGAACTGCGCCGAAATATCCGCCTGGCTGAGCGTTAGCTGGTACTACTAGCTCAACATCGACTGTAGTTGCACCGCTAGCTGGTAGGGTAAGGTTCTCTAGAGGAGTCATAAACCGCTTCAGGCTGTGCTTAGGAGCGAATTCGTTCTCATTTAGAATGATAGCTGGAGTACCCTTTTCATCCTCAGCTATGAAGTCGTTCTGAATTGGACGAACTACTAGATCCTTATCAGTTGGATTAGTTACTGTAATCTTTACAGTCCTAGTCTCACCTGGATCCATTACTACATCAGTACGTAGTGGGGCTACTTTTAATGTACTATTACCCTGCTGATTAGTTTCAGCTTCCTGGGCACTGGCTGGTACTGCTGGTAGCAGCGCTAGTGACGCAACTGTCACTAGCGACATAGCTACTAAAAGCCCTCGCCTAAGTAGATTCTTCTCTACCATTATTATATTCCTTTCAGTCGCTTACGGGTTTGGATTTGAACTAGAATGTACCAACAGCAATCATGCTGATATCTGTTGAGTAAACACCAGCTGGAGTGTCATTGTTAACTGACGCACCAAATGTTAACTCCATATTCTTATGAGTAGCTGGCTTACCATCAGTGTCGATAAACGGATCACCAAATGTACTAGTTACACCAGTTACGTTGTTTTCGATAAAGTTAAGAGCAAATGTATCATTGTTATAGAATGAGCCTGTTACTGGCTTAAGAACTCCAGTTGTATTAAGAGCTCCAACTGTGTCTGTAGCGCCTGCTGTCTTTACACCAAACTTAGCATCATTATTAGCTACTAGAATATCGTCATCTAGTGCTGGTTCGATGTAGCAAGCATCTGTCTCACCAGCTCGCAGTAGACCACCACAGTCTGTAGCAGTGCTCTTCAATCGTACTACCGCTCCACTTGTAGCGTTAGTCGATAGCTGTACGAATATACTACCTTCACTTAATACACCTGGCTGCAGCGCAACAGTATCACCTGTTGGCTCACCTAGCCTTAAGGTTGGTGTTTCTACTGTCTGACAGTCATCTGGAATAGCATTCTGTGAAGCACAGAAGGTTAGGCTTTCGAGAACTGTACCTGATACACCAATTGTATCTGTAATTGCCACTACTGCACCACCTTCATCAACCTTACCTGGGTGTGATGTAAAGGTTGAAGCTGAAGCGTTACCTACGGTATCAAAGGTAATAATACGGATATACATAGCACCAGCGTCGTCTGGGTTAACCATTTCTTGGATATCTACTTGTGCCTGAGTATTAGCAGCTAGCGCATTGCTAACTACGATTCTATTGGCGGTTGAAGACACCTTGGTAAAACCAGGTGTGCTCTGACCAATAACCGCCTCAGATGCATCAAGCCCAGCTGGCGCTGTACAAGCTACACCGATGACAGGTGAGTTTTCACAA
Organism: uncultured Candidatus Saccharibacteria bacterium; assembly: GCA_964479125.1. Taxonomy (GTDB): domain Bacteria; phylum Patescibacteriota; class Saccharimonadia; order Saccharimonadales; family Saccharimonadaceae; genus CAYZJK01. Next base: position 1,085 of record CAYZJK010000003.1, on the reverse strand, counting down.
AACTCTAATACGAAAGCCTGAGCTGCTTCCACCGGTGTAAATGTCACTCGATAGTTAACACCTTGTGCTGCCTTTGATGTATTTGAAAGCTCAACCGAACGCTCGGTTACTTGTGCTGCCCCGGCACCTAAACTAGACAAGCCAAGACCTAATGTAATAACTGCAAATAAACCAATAGCAGCATATACAAAACGATGACTAGCATCTTTTACTGATTGCATGTTTTTCTCCCCTTAATTTTCCTACGCACCCTCACGAGCGTAATATGCATTAATTTTACCATGCTTACGCTTAAATTAACAATAAATTGATTTCTATTTATCTATATAACTATCTCGCTCTTTAAGCATCTTATTTCGTAGGGATACAACCTGACTACGCCTACCTAGCCAAAAAGTCGGAAGCAACAGAACTAAAGCAATCGCAGCAGGAATCCACAACACTTCAACTCGAGCTCCAACTGGACCTTCCTCTTCTTCTTTTTGAGCATTAGGATCAACCTGGCCACTAGACACAGCAATTAGCTGCAAGAAGGCAGAAACTTCATTAGCATCAACCACCCGAATATTAACCTGGTAAATACCTGCCTGCTTATAATTGTGAGCAATATTAACTAAGCCGGCTAACGATTGGCTTAGCAGTTGTGTATCAGTGCCGTCACCCCAGTCAATCATAAAAGCATATGGACCACTACCGCCCGCTAGCTGAAGGGGCCAAACTAATTGTCCACCGGCTGGAGCGGAGCGTCGCCCATAGTTACTTGTTAGCGTAACTAGCTCACCAAACGCCTGGAGGTTAGTATCGTTATATTGTACGGTTGCAATATTAGAGATAGGCCCTGGCTGACCTAGATCGTCATAAACCATAGCACTAAGCTCATTGGATCCAGCGAATAAACTCACTTCAAGACTGAAACTTCCACCTTCACACATAACAGCGCCAACCATTACGCCATTATTATAGATTTGAACTAATAAACCGGTCTGACAAATACCGCTAACTGTAATTGGAGAAGTAGTAAACGCTGCGCCATTGGCCGGCACAGAAATAGTTGCAGCCTGCGTTGGCGGATCTTGAACCTTAGT
>CAYZJK010000002.1:0-56415 GCA_964479125.1 uncultured Candidatus Saccharibacteria bacterium | reverse complement strand
GTCAGAAGCGGACAAGTTAGCACAATTACGTGAGATTAATCTAGAAACCTCAGTAATTTAGGTTATGAGGACAAGCTTTTTACTGTTAGGAAGATTGTTGATATAGTAATAGAAACTAAGGAGACTGTAAGAATATGCGGAAAAATACCAGCATATGCTACTTCATTAACTGTAAACAAGGTCGGGTTAGATGTTGAGCATAGCGATACAAGAGACACAACAATACAAAATAACCAAGAAAAGGTTGGGTTGAATGCTAAGTATTGGAATTGTAGGTCTACCTAATGTCGGTAAGTCCACCTTATTCAACGCACTAACAAACAATGACATTCTAGCTGCTAACTATCCGTTTGCTACCATTGAACCAAACACTGGTATCGTTCCTGTACCTGACGACAGATTAGACAAATTAGCGGAAATTCACGGCAGCAAAAAGATCCTACCCGCTACTGTTAAGTTTGTAGATATCGCTGGTTTAGTTGCTGGGGCTTCAGCTGGTGAGGGCCTTGGTAATAAATTCTTAGCTAACATCAGGCAGTGCGAGGCAGTTGTTCATGTCGTAAGAGCCTTTGAGAACGACGACGTAATTCACGTTTCAAACTCGGTTGATCCAACTAGGGATATTGAAACTATCGAGACCGAGCTTATCCTAGCTGACATTCAAACACTGGAGAATCACCTTCCTAAATTACAAAAGGAAGCCAAGGCTAATCCAAAGACTAGAGAAAAAGTAAACCGACTTGAGTCTATTCTTAATGAACTGCGTAATGAAACGCCAGTCAATAAGATTAGCGACATCGACCCTGAAGATATTTCACACTTAAATCTACTCACCGCCAAGCCAGTCATCTTTGCATTTAATGTTTCAGAAGAGGACCTTACTGACGAAGCTCGACAAGAGGAACTAAAAGCTCTAGTTCATCCTTCAGAAGTAGTATTCGTTTCAGCTAAATTAGAAGAGGAGATAAAAGGCCTCAGTCAGACTGACGCCAAAGAACTGCTAGAAGGTTACGGTGTAGCAGACACCGGTCTAAGCAACCTCATTAAAGCCGCCTACTCCACTCTTGGGCTACAGAGCTATCTGACAGCTGGCCCACAAGAAGTGAGGGCCTGGACCATTAAGCAGGGTGCGACCGCCCCAGAGGCTGCTGGTGTAATCCATGGCGACTTTGAAAGAGGCTTCATTGCCGCTCAGGTTGTATCATTTAGCGATTTAGTTAATGCTGGTTCATTACAGAACGCTAAGGCTGAGGGTCTTGTAAGAACCGAAGGAAAAACATACGTCATGCAACCTGATGACGTAGTAGAGTTTAAGTTTAACGTTTAGGCTGTCTTAGTTTATAGAAGCGCTCAACATTACCTTTTGCTCCGGCTACGGAGCTGTCGCGCTTATCTAAAACTACAAAATACTGACTCACCCACAACTCAAAGTCATCCAATATCTTTCGTCTGACCGATTTATTCTTAACTACACCCTTATTAACCTGGTCGCGTCTAGCCTCAAACTGCGGCTTAACCATAGCAAGCACTACCGTTTTAGGGTTGATTAAGTTTTTAGATATATGCGGCAATATCTCTCTTAGAGAAATGAATGATACATCCATTACAACGAAGTCGATATCTTTTTCGGGACGTTTAAAGTCGCGAATGTCTGTCTTTTCGTGAAGCTCAATCCGACTATCACCTCTTAGGCTACTATGTAGCTGATCTGTTCCAACGTCGACAGCATAGACATACGAAGCACTGTGCTTTAAGGCGTAGTCTGTAAATCCACCAGTACTGGAGCCGACATCTAAAACTATCGAGTCTGTGAAGTCGATATGAAATTCGTTCGCCACACTGGCTAACTTGTGCCCCGCCCTACTAACATACTGCTCTTCAACATCTACAGTAATAACAGATGATTCGCGGACTTGAGCGCCAGCCTTGGTAACAACATTAGAGTCCACAGTTACTTTTCCGAGCTTAATATAGCTCTCTGCTTGAGATCTGCTGCTTACTAACCCACGCTTCACTAACTCATTATCCAGTCTTAACTTCAAGGATACATCACCTGTTCTATTTCTTTTGTAATCTGGCTAATAGTACCATAATTATGACCTTTTGTCATCACGGCTAAGATGTATGTACCTCTTGGGTGTCGGACGATTCCGGCGTCATGCGTGTAATCCCATAAAAATCCGACCTTATCATTTACCGATCCAGCAGTGCCAGCAGGAATACCCTTTCTCCAAATCTGACGACCCATTGCATCCATCAGTCGATTAGTATTATCTCCGTTAGCAAGTGACCCGTTATGGAAACCTTCGAGAATCTTAACTAGATCATTAGCACTGGTGCGAGCTGGACCAGAATCAGTAAACCTAGTCGCGTCACTAATCCCTCGCTCATAGATATAGCGCTCCAGGGTACTTCGACCAAACTTCCTTAGCCACTCCTCAGCACACTCATTAGCAGAAACCACAATCATACTTTCAAAACAGCTTGTTACTGACCTATCTATCAGCTGATCATTCCAGCTAGTTTCCCCAGTCTCAATCTTAGAGAACAGCATGGCAGCAACATATAACTTATATGTACTGGCGCTTGGCCAAGTCTCAGCACCCTTAGAGTTGGCAGACCACTTCCCACCATCTAGCTGTTTAATAGATATCTTTGCATTATACCTAGAAGTCAACTCATCTAATTTTGCGGCTAATCCTGCCTCGGTATTAGTGTATGTGTAATTAATTTGCTCAGCCGGAGCTAAATCTTTTAAGGTTAGTGACACATAGGCATATGCAGTCGGTGTAAAGATTGAGCTCTGGATATCTGCCATGAACTTACCCTGATCAACACCAACACCTTGAGACCCTCCGACTCTCTCTACTTCACGTCCATCACGAAACGTAACTTTTACAGGATCTGGTGCTTCTCCGACCTGCTGATTAAGCTCTTCAATATATTTAGATATAGCTTCAGGCTGAAGGGTTACTTGTACAGAGTTATCCTCTTCTACTCTTTGTACAGCTAGCCAAGACGCAACTACTGGTTTTTCTGGCGTAAACTGCTGACCTGTAGTATCATTTGAGACTATAATCTGCTTAGAAAGGGCAGTTTCCAATTGCCCTCTAGCCTGCTCAACCTCAGCATCTGTCACTTCAGGCTCTACAAACTCTAGTGGTGCTGCAAATGTACTCTTCTCATTAATCTCATACTGCTGAGATTCGATTCTATCTATTAGCTGGTCTGGATTAATACTGTATCCGTGACTCGCCTCCTCAGCTAAGATTTGATCACCCTCAAGCTTAATAGATGCGTTCTTAGGCTCTTTGTTATACTTCTCAGAGAATTCACCAGCAAACTCTTTTAACCTGTCGCGATCAAACTGTACACTTAACTCCTCTACTTCAGGAGAATAAAATACGATAGAAAGTGGTATCACTCTAAGTGATAACGGATAGTTAACTAGCTGACTAGTCATATCGTCTAGCTGCAGCTCTGCCCCGACCTTAGATAGTTCGTATTGCTTGAGGTCTCCTTTAACAGATATTCCTAACTTAGTGTCGATAAACTGAGACTGTAGGTTTTTCTCAATCTCGACGTTTGATGAAAAGCCATGATATTTACCGGCTATCTTAGCAAACGGAACCGTTACACTACTTGGGTATAATAGTTGGATTAATAAGATTAGAAGTAGGACACCCAAAGAAATAGAAACAGTCCATCGCTTCCTTGCGCTAGCTACTAGACTACGCCATTTTGAATTGCGCACTACTCTACGCCCCACCATTACCCCCTTAACTATACAAGTTATTTTTTACGTTCGCGGTATTCGCCAGTTTCAGTATCAACACTGATAACATCACCGGTCTTGATAAAGGCAGGCACTTTAACAACCTTACCTGTTTCAAGGGTAGCATCCTTTAATACACTGCTAGTGGTATCACCTTTAACCACATCCTCAGTGTAGGTTACCTCTAGGAATAGGTTCTTAGGAAGAACCACTTGAATTACCTTACCATCAAAGAACTGTAAAGAGATTGCGTCTCCCTCTTTTAGGTAGTCTTTAGCATCTTCAACTGTTTCATCTGGTAGCTCAAACTGCTCGAAGGTATCAGGGTCCATGAAGTGGTATGTGTCACCTGTGTTATATAGGTACTGAGCAGTCTTATTGGTAACTTCTGCTGGCTCAATTTTTTCCTGACCTTTAAAGGTTTTAGGAATTACACTTCCATCAATTAAATTCTTAAGCTTAACGTTGACGATAGATCCACCTCGTCCCATAACTTTTTGAGAATATTCAATAACACGGAATGGCTTTCCATCAATTTGACATACAACACCTTTTTTAAGGTCAGTTGGTTGATACATTAAATCTCCTTCATTGATAAATTATGGCTAGATATCGAGCGCACCATCAACTAGATGGTGCGCTCTAATCTAGCCCTAATTGTTAGCTACGAATGGTAGCAGTGCTAGGTGCCTAGCTCGCTTGATAGCCACAGCTAGCTGTCGCTGCTGCTTAACTGATAGGCCCGACTTACCAACCGGTTCGATCTTGCCGTATGAGTCAATAAAGCGCTGTAGTGTCTTTACATCCCGATAGTCAAAGTATGCAGGGATTTCTTTCTTAAATCGTCGTGACATATTTTACTCCTTAAAATGGTATTTCAGATAGATCAATTGGAGAGTCGTCTACATCTACTGGAGAGACATCCTTGTCAGATTTTGATGAACCAGCGTCGTCTGAACGACCTGATCCGCCACCGCCTGGGCTATCTAGGAAAGTAACATCGTTAGCTACAACTTCTACTCGAGAGCGTCGCTTGCCAGTTTCCTTATCTTCCCATGATTCTTGGCGGAGTCGGCCTTGTACTAGACATCGACTACCCTTTGAGAGGTACTGATTAACAAGTTCAGCAGTCTTTTCCCACGCTGTTACGCTGAAAAAATCTGCTTGGTCATCCCTAGTCATGCGATCAACAGCGATTGAGAATGTACAAACATTCTTACCACTTGGAGTTGTTCGCATTTCTGGATCGTGAGTTAACCGACCCATAAGTATAACCTGATTAATTGACCTCGCCATTCTAAACTCCCTCTATCTGAAATGAAATGATTTAATTACTCGTTTGATTCTGACTGTTCTTGGCTAGCTGCACGTGATGCTTCTTCTGCAAGCGCTGCTCGGCCCTTTACGTCTGCTGTTACTAGCAGGTATCGCATTACACTGTCAGTGATATTTAGTGTATTGCTAATCTTTAGCGGTGCATCAGCTGGAAGCTCTAGATCGAAGTATACATATACTGCGAAGTCTTCTTTGTTGATTTGATAAGCAAGCCGCTTTTTACCACTATTATCTTCTTTTGTTACTGTACCACCAGCCTGCTCTATGATAGATTTAACGCTCGAGATTGCCTCGTCGATATTCTCTTCAAGCTCAGGACGGAATAGTACTGATAATTCGTACTGTTTCATACGTGTCCTCTTGGAATCCTTTCGGACGCTTACACTCCCTGTAAGCTTAGCTTTAATAATGGGTATATCATAGCATATTTAAGACCCTACCGCTAGGGGGTAGGGTCTTAAATAGTCAGTAAAGTGCTACTACTCTAATTCATCAACGCTATTGATTAGCACTTCTCGTGGCCTTGCGCCGTCAGCTGGGCCGATCACACCCTGCTCTTCTAGTTGATCCATCACTCGTGATGCTCTTGAATAACCTATCCTCAAACGCCGCTGAAGGAGGCTAGCGCTTGCTTTCTTGCTATCTACCACTATCTTTACAGCGTCTTTATAGACATCATCTAGGCCTTCCCCATCGCTATCAAAGTCCATCACTACTCCACCCTTACCATTGATCTGGACAGGCTGAGATACAATCTCATCATTGTACTGCGGCGCTGATTGGTCACACAGATGTTTAGTAATCTTAGCAACTTCTTCATCAGTCACCCAGGCGCCCTGGATACGGCGAGGTTTGGCCATTTGAGCAGTTTTCATAAGCATATCACCTTGTCCCAGTAGCTTTTCCGCCCCAGCCATATCTAGAATCGTTCGTGAGTCTACCTGAGAGGCCACCGTAAAGGCGATACGAGCTGGAACGTTAGCCTTAATCAGACCGGTAATAACGTTAACACTCGGTCGCTGAGTAGCAAGCACCAGGTGGATACCAACTGCACGCGCCTTCTGAGCTAGACGTACAATAAGTCCTTCAACATCACGAGCCGCCACCATCATCAAGTCAGCTAACTCGTCAATAACGATTACGATATATGGCATAGCACCTTCTTCATGCTCTTGCATGTGTCCAGAATCATCTTCAACACTAATGCGTCGACCACGTTGCTGCAAGTGCTTGTTATAGGTCTTAATATCTTTAATCTTCTCGCTAGCTAATAGCTTGTATCTTCGCTCCATCTCATTAACCGCCCACTTAAGAGCGCTAATCGTCTTTTCTGGCTCGTTAATAACTGGAGTTAGAAGGTGTGGGATATCTTCATAAGCAGCCATTTCTACCTGCTTAGGGTCAACCAGAATTAGCTTCATCTCACTAGGGCTATTGCGATATAAAAGACTTGATAGAAGCGTGTTAATCATCACCGACTTACCAGATCCGGTCTGACCTGCAATCAGCAGGTGAGGCATTTTATTAAGCTCGCCTACTACCGGCTCGCCAGATATATCTTTTCCAATAGCGAAGGTAAGAGGTTCCTTAGAAGACTTCCATTTAGGCGAAGTTAAGACTCCATATAGACGGACATCAGCTGCCTTAAGGTTAGGCACTTCAATACCAACAGCCTTTTGACCAGGGATTGGAGCTTCAATACGAATACTGGTAGCACCCAAGTTAAGAGCGATGTTTGGCTCTAGAGCGCTAATACGTGAAAGTCGGACACCACTTGGTGGTCGAAGCTTATACTGAGTTACCTTTGGTCCGATATTAGCTGACTCCATCTCTGCTTCAATATTAAATTCAGATAGGGTCTGTTTAATAGTTTGCGCATTATCATTAATGTCACCTGTATTAGCCGGGGACTGCTTTTTCTCTAGAATATCAAGACTAGGAGCAACCCAGTCTGGATTTGAAACTGACACTAAAGCAGGGGCCGATTCGGCTACTGGATCAGACTCAACTGTCCCCTGGAAGCTAGATCGCCCTGGCTTCTTCTTTTTCTCAACCTTGTCGTCACCCTCGATAGGCACACCTTTGTCAATTTTGAATCCACCATCGACTTCAGTTGTCTTCTCAGGCTTATCAGGCCCTCCGCCAAATTTAAGCAGTGGAGTTTTCTTTGGAGACTCCTCCTTAGCTAACTTATCAGCTGTCTTCTTATTACTACGTTCTTCTTCCTTAAGGTTAGACTGACTCCACTCAACAATGCGCTTAATGATGTCATTAGGAGCAGCCCTTACGATAGCTAGGATACTTAGGAAGATTAAGACGGCGTAAATCAGAACTGCTACTGAGCTACTAACCAGAGGCAGCATAACTGAGTTATTAAGTAACTCACCTAACCATCCTCCGGTTGGGTTGCCCCGCCTGTCTTCCATAAGTCCAAACAGACCTGACAGCCAAATAACTGTTAAGAATGAACCGATCTTAGTAACAAGCGGTACTTTATTTTCTTCTTGCTTAAATATCTCTACTGCACAGAAGATAAAGATTGGCGGCAACGCAAAAGCAGCCCACCCTATTAAAGTGAGTGCTCGTGCGTGTATCCAATCAAGAACTGGGCCACCCGCATCAAACCAAGTCACTACCTGTAAAATAGCGATTAACAGTAATACTACCGCTCCGGTTTGAGCCCAAAAGCCGGCAGGAAGACGATGCTCTGGCTTCTGCTGCTTTTTACTGCGGGAGTTTTTCTTTGCTGGTTTTCGTTTTTTAGCTGCCATAGATTTTTATTATACTCTTCAGACGAAGATTAATAAGCTATATTATAGCAATAAATACCACATTTTGCAAGGCACTTATGCTTATCGTAAGAGGTTAGTATGCTCGGCCGTGTGGCTTAACTTTAGGCTCTGCCACTTCAGTGTCAGGATACTGCTTAGCTGGGAACTTCTTTGGAGCTGGTTTCTTGAATTCACCATCTTTGTTTGCTTTACCAGAATTATTAGCGGTCTTACCTGTTGAACGATTCTGAGATCCACCGCCAATTTCGTTAATTACTGGGATAACGATCGGCGTCCGCCTGGTTTGATCGTATAATAGATGCCCCACCTCGTCCTTAATCTCTTTCTTAAGTACATCAACGTCCAGCTTCTTACCTGAATTAACACGAGACATTTTCTGCTTTAGATACTGACGAATCAAGTTCATAAGCTCTTCTGAGTCTCGAAGATAGATAAATCCTCGGCTAATAATGTCTGGGCTAGTTAGTAATCGACCAGATCCTCGCTGCATAGTTAACACAACTACGAAGATACCTTCGTTGCTCATGTGAATTCGATCCTTAAGGACTACCTCACTAACCACTGAGCCACTATCGTCATACATTACACCACCAACTTGAATACGTCCGTTCTTGCGTGCGCTATCATTAGTTATCTCAATGACATCACCTGGGTCACAGACAAAAATATTATCCCTAGGAATTGCACACTCCTTTTCGGCTAATCCTGCGTTATGCACGAGCATGTGGAATTCACCGTGAATAGGCATGTAGTAAGTAGGATTTAAGGCGTTAATTAGCTTAACGTGATCATCATAATAACCGTGACCTGAAACGTGTAGCGGACCAACACCAGTTAAGTGAGTCTTGCCGTTCTGGATAACAGTTGAACCTTCACGCATCAAGCCGTCAACTGTTCGCACAACATACTTCTCGTTGCCTGGAATAGCATTTGAGCTAAATACCACTACGTCAGTGTTCTTAATCTTAACGTGTCGGTGAGCGCCAGTAGCCATTCGGTTAAGGACCGCATTGAATTCACCCTGTGAACCAGTACAGATAATTGCAAACTGTCCGTCAGGATATTTAACTAGGTCTTCCATCTTTACAATAACGTCTTTAGGAACCTTGATAACGCCCGCCCTAAGAGCAACTTCGATGTTCTGAATCATACTGTATCCAGCAAAGGCTACCTTACGGTTATTCTTCTTAGCCTGCTCTAGAATTCCCTGAATACGGTGAATCTGAGAACTAAAACAGCTAATAATTAGACGATTATTCTCAAACTTATCCATGATTTGAGAAATACTTTCCTGAATCTCAGGCTCGCCGTGAGTATGAGTACCTTCGCTTTCACAGTTGGTACTCTCATTCATTAGAAGAGTAATACCTTCCTTAGCCGAAATCTCGGTTAGTCGCTCTAGGTCAAACTTCTGACCATCTAGCGGCTCCTCTTCGAAGCGCCAGTCACCAGTGTTAACAAGTACGCCAACTGGAGTACGGATAACTACAGCAGTTGAATCTGGAATCGAGTGGTTAACCCGTACCAGCTCAATGGTAAAGTGGTCACCCACTCGAACAATCTCGTGCGCGTTTGGATCCATGACGTTATACTCAGGCTCAAAACCGGTACTACTCTCTTCCATATTTCGCTTCAGCATACTAGTAGTAAACTGTGATGCGTAAACTGGAGCTGGAATCTGGTGAATAAAGTGCCTAAATGATCCGATGTGATCTAGGTGTCCGTGTGTAAAGACGTGCGCCCTAATCTTGTGCTTATTCTCAAGTAAGTAAGTAATGTCAGGTGTGATGTAGTTGATACCTGGATAATCTGCACCAGGGAATAGGAATCCCATGTCGACCACAACAATCTCATTATCATATTCGATTGCCATCATATTCTTACCAATACCCATTTCACCAAGTCCACCGATTGGAATAACCTTTAGGTGTGGAGCCTTAGTTTTAGGCTGGCGACGCCACTCGGCAAGGCTAAACTGCTTACCGCCGTAACCGTTATAGAGTGATTTATTCACAGGAATATCTACCATGTGCTGACTAGCACGGGCGTTCACATTCTCTGATACACGTCGCTGAGCTCGAAACACCTCACCCTTTCGAGTATTAGTGTTATTTAAAGCAGCGATGTTTGATTTCTTCTTGGCCTGATTATTCTGCGGCCGCTTACTCAAGTCATCCGCTTGAGTTTCTGAGAGTCTTCTTTGACCCATTGACTTATGTCTCCTTGTTTTTTTGTAAATGATACCTTATCAAAATTTATTGTCGAGATAGAGGTATTCGGTTAATTGAATATACCTTGAAGTTCTCTCATTATAGCAACTTATCTATGGATGGTCAATTTAATGACTCGAGTATCTTACCTAGGTTAACTAGGTCGGTAAAGAAAGATTCTCTCAGTGTTCGGTTATAGATAGTTGCCGCCGGATGATATAGAGGCACGACAGTATAATCTCTTCCGCTCAGAGTTACGTTAATTGGCCTGCCATGATCTTGACCGATTTTCGCGTCAGGTAGGACAATAGACAAGCTATGTCTGCCGAGCGGAGCGATAATCTTTGGCTGAATAATTTCTATTTCTCTTAGTAAGTATGGCCACGAAGTGCTCTTCTCCTGTTTAGAAGGGTCTCTATTATTTAAAGGCCGGTATTTAACTATATTGGTAATATATACCTCATCCCTACTCAAACCTGCTGCCTCTAAGCCCTGATCTAAAATCTTACCACTCGCACCTACAAATGGCTGACCAGTCTCATCCTCTTTCTTACCGGGCGCCTCGCCTATGAACAAAACTTTTGCATTAAAAGAGCCCGCCCCTCTTACTATTTGAGTGGCGGACTCTCTTAGCTCACTAAGCAGCTGATCTGACTCAATTCCTCTAGCTAGAGTGTCGAGTAACTGCTGCTTATCCATCTATTTATTTGTCGTTTATTTGCTTAATACTTAGGCTTAGTCGGCCGCGCTCATCAATCCCAACCAGCTTTACGTCTACTTCCTGGCCTTCACTTAGAACATCAGTCACCTTCTCCACCCTCTCATCTGAAAGTTGAGAGATGTGAACCATTCCATCGATTCCAGGCAGGATAGTTACGAACGCACCGAAGTCTTTAATACTTGCAACCCTTCCTCGGTAAATCTTACCAACTTCAGGCTCTTCGGTAAGGCCGCGAATCCAGTTTAGGGCATCTGTAATCTTATCAAAGTCTGTCGCAGAAACAGTAATCAAACCATCATCTCGAATGTCTACCTGAGCACCAGTCTCTGAGGTGATCTTGTTAATCATCTCACCACCCTTGCCGATAACTGCACCGATCTTATCTGGGTTGATCATAATCTTCTCAATTTGAGGAGCATATTTACTAATCTCATTGCGAGGCTCAGAAATAGTTTCGATCATGTGCTCAAGGATAGTCATTCGACCAGCCTTAGCCTTTGAGATTGCTTCGCGTAGAACTTCAACTGGAAGTCCGTGTACTTTCATGTCCATCTGGATAGCTGTAATACCCTCTTCGGTACCAGCAATCTTGAAGTCCATATCACCAGCAAAGTCTTCAGCGTCTGCAATATCAGTTAATACATATGGTGTGCCACCATCCATCATTAGACCCATAGCAATACCTGAAACTGGCCGCTTAAGTGGCACACCCGCATCCATAAGAGCTAGACAGCTTGAACAAGTAGCCGCCATTGAAGTTGAACCATTCTGACTCATAATCTCGGTCACACTTCGGATTGCGTACGGGAAATCCTCTTCACTAGGCAGCACTGGAGCAATTGCCCTCTCAGCGAGATAGCCATGCCCAATTTCACGTCGACCAGGTGACCCGAGTCGCTTAACCTCTCCTACGGTCCATCCTGGAGCGTTGTAGTGGTGCATATAGCGCCTAAGTCCGTCTGTCACCTCCATAGTGTCAACTAATTGAGCTAGGCTAAGTGGAGCAAGAGTAACTACGTTTAGAGCTTGAGTTACACCACGTGTAAACAAGCTTGATCCGTGAGCACGTGGCAATATACCAACATCACTTGATAGCTGTCGCACCTCATCTAGGGCTCGACCATCAGGCCGGACGTTCTCTTCGACGATACCGCGCCTTGCATCCTTCTGAACAACAGAAGTAAAGGCGTTATCGTAATCTTCACGCATACTAGCGTACTCTTCACCATACTTATCGGCCATATCAACATGGAACTGATCTCGAAGCTCTTGTACAGCATCGTTGTAGTAAGGATATGGCTTACGGATATTTACTCCTAAGCGACCCTCTGTCCAAGCAGCTGCCTCTTCGGCAATTGACTCGATTGGAAGCTGCAGGCTGTAAGACTGAGCGACCGGCTGAATAATGTCGCGCAACTCTTTTTGTAGTTCAATTGCTGGCTGCATTTGCTCGTGAGCCCAAGCAAGACCTTCTACAACTGTGTCCTCAGATACTTCATTGGCAGCCGCCTCAACCATAGTGATACCGCTTTCAATGCCGGCTACCACCAGATCAAGATCACTCTTCTCTCGCTCTTCAGTGTTTAGAAACGCCCTAAACTCACCATCTACTCGCCCAACTCGTAGTCCTGCTACTGGACCATCAAATGGCGCACCGCTAAGAGTTAGTGCGCTTGAAGCTGCGATCATAGCCACCATATCTGGACGGAACTCTGGATCCATAGATAGAACAGTTGCTACCACCTGAACTTCTTGTCGATACCCCTTAGGGAATAGCGGTCGAATTGGTCGGTCAATAATTCGGCCAATTAAAATCGCCTCATCACTTGGACGACCTTCCCTCTTAATAAACCTTGAAGAAGAAATTTTACCACTTGCATAGAACTTTTCTTCGTAATCAACCGATAGCGGGAAGTAATCCATATCAAGTGTTTTATTGCTGATTTGAACAGTACCAAGCACTACTGTTTCACCGTACTTAACTAGTACGCTGGCAGTAGACCTAAAGCCCATTCTATTTACTTCAAGAGTTAGAGGCTTGCCACAAAATTCTTTAGTGACAGATATAATCTCTTTTCCTCTTGGATTAATAACTTTACTCATTTGAGTCTCCTTTTAATTAGGTAGAAAGTAACAGGTGTAAACGATAGTAGTTAATCGTTCTCATCTATCACCTTCCACCTCCAATTAATGTTATATCTATTATAACAAATATTGCCGCACCATTATGTGCGGATAAAAAATAGGCCCCGTATTATTTACGGAGACCTAGTTTGTTTAACGTTGCCTTGTAGCTTTCAAAGTCGTTACGCTCAAGGTACTTAAGAAGGCGCTTTCGCTTACCTACCATTTGAACCAAGCCGCGACGAGCCATAAAGTCATGCTTATTGACCTTAAGATGCTCTGTAACTTCTTTGATACGAGCCGTTAAGATTGATACCTGAGCCTGTGGGCTACCGACATCATTCTTGTTGACCTGAGTCAAAGCAATCGCTTTCTCTTTATTCTCTTTGGTAATCATCTGGGCTAGTATACCCTCCTACTGAGATTATTGCAAGGCCTAACAGATGAGAATATAGACGTTGGTTAACGTACCTGAGTTTGATTGAGAGCGGCACTCGCCTGCTCTGATATATTAGCTGATATCATTTCCCGATCCAACTGCTCGGCTGACTCCTTAAGGTCATTACCTACCTCCTGATGAACCTCAGCTTTGACCTCATCCAAATCACCGCCGTTCTGTTCAAACAGATCTAAGACCTCCTGTCTCGCTTCGTCGACTTCAGGTGCATCGTTAATTTCGGAATCTAACTCTACCTGTTCTGTGATAATTTCTTTAACTTCCTCCTGAACACTATTAGCACCGCTAGAGTTTTCGAGAGCTCCACCTAACAAAGACAGGTCTTCATTACCTCTAAGTTCAGGTGCCTCATCAGGAGCATGTGCATCCATTTCTCGCAGTGTCTCTACTGAAAAACTACCAAGAGCTTCACCTGGTGAATCGTACCTAAACTTTATCAGCTCTTCACCAACTACAGCATTCTCGACTTTATTCCTAGCTTCATCACTAAGAATCCGACCACCTACCGTATCGTCATTCAAAGACTCTTGTTTCGAAACTGCAATACGGTCAACTTCCGCTAAAACGCGCTTACGAATATTAATCCTACTCGAGTCATTAATAGCTGCCTCAGGCATACCCTCTGCGGATAATCGACTAAGCACTGATTGATAAATATCTTCGGTCTCATTAGCAATCTTCGTGTGGAAGTTTTCTAAGTGACCATCATTAGCTAGCTCTTTAATCTTAGCCTCAGGACTCTCACTGATATTATTAACATCCTTTGAACTGAAGCTTGAACCTAAATTATTATATAAGGCGTCGTTGTATTCCTCGTTACGCCTCTGAATTTCTACTTCAGTTAAATCTGGCGCCTTCTCGCGCTTTTCTTTCAATAAAGGATCTTTTTCGAAGGAAGATATTGCTTGAACTACTTTTTTAGGTGGCATGAAGTTTTGTCTTGTTTATTTACTATAAGAATATATTTACAATAGCATAATTTATATAAAAAGTAAAGAGGTTGACCCCTGTTGACTAGATAGAGGCTGACTCAAGTACAATGCGTTGATGACTCTTAGAAGTACTCACCTTACCCTGCATCAGTAGAGACAACTGAAAGTCGTCACCCTTAATAGTATCTAGATACTTCCAAACTTCGACCGATCCGTTGTAATATGCCAAATCCTTAAACCAAGGTAGCTCATCCGTGCCACGTAGAGACCGCATCACGTTGCCGTAGGCGAAAGCGCGTGCTTTGTCGATATCCTCATCGGCTACTTCACCGCTTTCATCCATCTGCTCTAGAACTCGCATGCGCCATTTCATTTCAAACATCTGCCTAAAGTCCATATTGTCAAAATAAGCTGCACCAGCAGAAATATAGTGATCCAATCCAGCCTCTCGGTACTCACCCATCAAAGCCTGCTCCATCACCATACCTAGACCTTCTTCAGTGTCATAGTAGCCAGCTAGACCATTTCTAAGCGGGCCGATATCAGTACTAGCGCCGGTAATACTTCTCAGCATGTGAACACCTATTTCGTGAACCACTAAGGTGCGCACCTTGTCTCTTGGTCTAGTTACTGTATTATCTGGAATTCTAATCAACTTATCAGTCGCCACCACGTTAACTGCCCTAGCAGTAGCAAGCTCCGCTCGCCACCCTTCAGCCTCTTCACCAAACTCATGATCGATAATACTCTGAAAAACCTCAGCCGTCTCTTGTGGGGTGAAATTCTTCTTGTTAGGGACGTGCTTTAACATATCTCCATACAGCGTCTCCACCACATCTTTCATCCAAAGAACTGTTTCTGGATTTGGCTTGTATCGCTCCGGGATTTCACCTGATTCGATATTCTCTTGAATAGTTTCTGGTAAGAGAGCTGTTAACTCAGCTTGAATTTCACTTGCTCGTCCGACCGCTTCCTTGTCCAGAGCATTAAAAGCCTTTTCAGTCAGAATTGATTCGTAAGTAGCGAGATCAGGTTCACCATACTTTTCGATGTTATACCTCATAAACTCTTCAGAAGCTTGTTGGTAATCTTCTTCTGAATTAGCATTACGAACCTTATTCATAGCTAGCATCATCTTACTTATTGTCTGATAACTATTAATAAAGTCCTTATATACTTCGCGCTCAATTGGCTCATCTAATGACTCAAGTAATTCTTTGCCGACACGCCTAATATCCGTTAGATCGCTCCGCTTGAAATTATCGAGGGCAGGATATATATGTTTAGGGTTATTAACCTCACCCTTCAAGAAAACACTCTTCTGCTCAATACCATTCTGCTTATCAGGTACAGTAGCCGAAACAGGAGTCGGCTCTAAGCTTGTTAGTTCCTGATAAATTTCTTCTGTATTTTTGTTTTTTAGCCTCTCCTGTTTTGGGAGAGATTTTAATGGGCTCATCGTTATTAAACATTAGCATAATATAGACTATTTGTCAATCTTAGTACTTGGCTCAATACTGTCTAATTTAGCTATATATCTACACCACAGATACAAGAAAACTGAAACTTGCTTGCCCACCTGAGTTGAGCTTTAATGGGCTACCATCCTTCCCCGTATGTGCATTGCCTGCATAGGTTGGCTCAATACAAATATATTTATCAGGATGAGCCGACCATATAGCGAAAATCTCAAATTGTTTACACGTTAAAATAATCTTCTCGTCGCGAACTACAACTTGATTACTGTGCCTTATCTCGGTCCACTCTGTACCGGCCACTTGATTAACCCTATACCCTACTTCATTCACAGTCACTTCTCCTGTCTGAGGTGGCAGAGCAAAATAAGGATGAAATCCAGGTGCAACCAATAACCCACTATCACTAGCATTATCTAATTCGAGCCGCATCAACAGACCAGCCCCACTTAAGCGATAGGCTAAGCGAGAGATTAAGCCGGAATACTGGCCGTCGTCCTGCCGGTGCTCCAAGGTAACATCAGAGGCGTTTTGCGAAATTACTTGCCATTCCTCTACCCGGCCGTATCCGTGTTGTGGCTGGTCGGTAATCTCATCAGGTCCAAAGTTCGGCAGGCAAACATGACTTCCACCCCTATAAGATCCATCGATCTTCTGTCGAGGATAGAGAATAGGCCTGTCATCAACTTGATAACTATCAACAACAGCTCCTAGGGTACTGATAGCCACAGTCTGAGTATCAAATTTAAGCTCGATCATACTAACTGGTAATTCCGTAGAACTCTAATCCTTTTGCATCTTCCACGCTGTACTCACCGACTATGGTTCGCCTAAGCTCTGAGCAATACGCTCCAATACCCAAGGCCTCACCTAGATCCTGCACAAGCGTCCTAATATAAGTTCCACTACTAACTGAGGCTTCAATCCGAAGGTCAGGATAATTGTATTCAACTACTTTAAGCTCAGAGATTACAACCTGCCTAGTTGGCATCTCTATCTCTTTACCTTCTCGAGCAAGCTTATAGGCTCTTTTACCACCGACCTTAATAGCGCTAAAAGCTGGTGGTGTTTGTGTAATCTCGCCCTTAAACTGCTCTAGAGCGGCTTCAATCTCCTCTAAGCTAGGCTTACGGTCACTAACCTCTGTTAACTCTCCTTCAGGATCTAGCGTGGTGCTAGTCGTACCTAAAACACAGGTAGCCCCATAGCTTTTAGGAAGGCCGCTATAGTGCTGAGCATTCTTACACTCTTTTCCGACTACCAAAATAAGTAGACCAGTCGCGAACGGATCAAGCGTGCCGGTATGACCGACTTTGACTTTTTTACCTGCCTGCTCAGAAAGTACGCGTCGAATTCTAGCTACTACACCAAAACTACTAAGACCCCTTGGCTTATCTATAAGAAGTATTCCATCTTGAATCATACTTCCTACTTTATCACGCCGAAGGGGTCTTAAAGACTACTGCTGGTTTGGAATCTGGAATTGTCCAAGATCATTAGCCTGCTGGCTCTGAGGTGGTGCCGGTGGAGCTGGTGGCAGGATTTGACCTAGGTTATCCGGACCAGGCTGAGGAGAGTCAGCTGGCATTTGAGCCGGTACCTGAGAAAAGTCAGGCATTTGAGTTGGCAATGGAGGCAGTTGAGAAAAGTCAGGCATTGGTGGCGGCGGCGGAGTGTTAGGCGCTTCAACCGTACCGGCTGGCTGCCCAATCGGAACAGACGGAGTTGGTAGCGGCTGCGATGACGGCTCAAACATGTCTCGCACCTCTGCATCCTCTACAGACTGACGGTGCTGACGATCAATTTCCTCAAGCGTGCCAGTTGGAGTTGGTGGAACAATTGTATGTCCCTGATACGTATCATTGCTAGCTGGTTCAAAAACTTGTGGCTGAGACTGCTGTATATAGCTCTGAGGTGGAGTCATTTCAAAGCTTGGCATAGTCGGTTCTTCACTGCCTGCCATTGTGCTGTTGAAAGGTGATGGATTTGGTTGCTGATCCTCTTGAGCTGATGCGCCTGGAGCAGATCGACTTAAGATTGTGCGGTTACGCATTTCACTTTCAGCTAACCTTTTCGCCTCGGCAGCACTCTCAGTAGTAGCGTTTAATACACCTCCGAAAGCTGGACCCTCATCCGAGTCAAACTTATCAACTGGTGCATTATTTCGTCGAGCCTCACCAATCTGAGGAGTCGACTGTACAGGAGGTAGTGTTGAAGCGCTCTCTACCTCTTGAACTGACTGCTGTACAGGCTCCTCAGTCTGCATTGGCGGCTGAGTCTCTTCATTTTGTGAAGGTAGCTCATAGACTGGCTCTTGAGCAGATGCTTCTGACGTAGGCTCGACTACCGGCTCTGAAGTTGATGTTTCTGGCTGTGGAGCCTCCTCGATAGCTGGAGACTCTTCCTGTGTAGGCTGAGCAGGTTCAGGAGCGTTGGTCTCTTGCGCACTACTAGACTGCTCTAGGCCATGAGCTAACTCTTCTGCTAGCTGGTCTTTATCCTGATTGATAGCTTCGACTCGTTTCTGTTCAGAAATACGTAGAGCTTCATCTAGTGCTGCAGCAGGATCATACTCACCGTCCTCGGTTAAACCAATACGATTAGGAGCAGTAGTTTCTACTGGCTGAGATTCTTCCTTAACCTCTTCCTTTTCCTTATCACCTGAGTGATCTATTGAGAACTTAGTCTTATCCTTTGGCTTATCTTTATTCTTCTGCTTCTTGTTTTGATTCTGATTATCTTTTTGCTTGCGATTGTCTCGGTTTTCTTTCTCAAGGTCACGAGTTAACTTCTTAGAGCCATCTTCAGGTTCAATGTCTAGCTTTGAGCCTTCCCTTAGCTTAAGGGCAATTAACTGCTGGTTAGCACCATAGGACATTAACTCGGCTGCAACTGTTAGTGACTCTGGTGTAGTTTTATCATTACTAAACCTATCGGTCGCTGAAACAATACCAGTTAGGAGTGAGCTAGCAACACGCTTATCAATCTTCTTATCGTCAGACGGAATCTTAGAGATAAGAGTTGTAACCATTTCACTTAAGCTACTAGCGTTTCGATCATACCAGTCTGGATCACCTAGCTTACTCTCTTCATTACCAATCGTAGCTACAGTCGCGTCATGTAAAATGCGGCCGTGAGAAGCTAAGGCCTTATCTAGGTCATCGCGAGTTTTAACACCAATAGCAATAACTAATTCAACGTTATAATCACCCTTGCTATAGCGAAGGTCTTTTTCAGTAATGACTGATCGGTATGGAGTGATATAGATTTTAACGACATCTTCAACTAATTTATAGCGAAGGTGATCAGCCTTATCTTTATCTAATGCAATAACAAAGTCCCTCAGGCTGTCGACTGAGTTTTCGAAAGTCTTCTCTGGCTCTAGGAAGCTGATAGCTGGCGGTATATCACCACTCATGACCGCAGTGGCATGTTTACCAGATTCATTTAAGAAGATTGTTAAACCTAGTGCAGCAGATAGTTCATCAACGGTTGGGTTCTTTCCAACAGTAACAAGTACAGTGTCGACACTCTGCAGTGTTTCTATAATTTTTTGTCTAGAGCCGGCCATGTTTTTATTTAGATCCTGTAATTACATTTTTGTTTTAAAACTTTCCCATACTATACCATAAGCATCTTTTAATAGTCAATGTAATTACCAAGATTACATCAGTTAATTTACCCTCGGTGGTCTTTACATATCCACCAATACTCTGTATAATTACCAACTGATTGTATTATAAAAATCTAGCACTCAATAAAAGAGAATATAAGGAGCATTATGCCAATCATCAAATCAGCCATTAAGCGCGTAAAGCAAGCCGGCAAAAGGCGCGATCAAAACATCGCTGCTAAGAACAGTGTAAAGTCAGCTACTAAAGCTTTCCTACAGAACCCATCAGTTGAAACACTTTCAGCTGCTCACGGTGCTCTAGACACTGCAGTTAAAAAGAATGTTCTAAAGAAGAACACTGCTGCTCGCCGCAAGGCTCGCCTATCAAGAATCGCTAAGGAAGCTAAGGTTACTCTTACTGCAGCTAAGAAAGCACCTGCGAAGAAGGCAACAACAGCTAAGTCTGAAACAGCTAAGAAAACTACTACAACCGCTAAGAAGGCTGCTCCAAAGAAAGAAACAGCTACTAAAGCAACTGCAGCTAAAAAAGCTCCAGCAAAGAAGACAGCTACCAAGAAAGAATCTAAGTAGTACGCTCTGTACACAAAATAGCACCCAAGAGCCTTGGGTGCTATTTTATTTAGACTAATCTTATCTTAATGAAATATCGACTAGCGCAAACTCGATAAGATCCCAAGGGTCGTACGAAGTCGACTTCATCTTATAATCCGCCTCGGCCAGTGCGCTATTGGCATACCTCACCTTCGCTCGGCTAACGTTCACCTTATTAGAGTTTTGCAAAGCATAAGAGTTTAACTTTAAACCTGACGAGACTTCAGTCAAAGACACTCCGGAAAAATGTATAGCCATAAATTGAAACACCTGGCTGGATAGCAGCCCCATAAACTGGTATGGATCCGATAATTGCCTTAGCGCAGCCAACTCATTTACTAAATATTTCTTATCTCCCTTTAGAGCTGCCTCTAGGATTGAAAAGACCCTAGCCTCTAACTTATCAGGAGTGTACTCTCGAATGGTCGAGAGCTTAACATCACTATCTAAGACTGCTAAGCGCTTAACCTCATTAACCAGCATCCCCTGGTCATAGCCCACCCTCTTCACCAGTTCGCTAGCAGCTGATGAATCAAGCTTTACACCATGCTTGCCAGCCCACTCTACCAGCCAGCTAGCAGCAGCTCTCATATCGCCACCTTTAAGCGGAGTAAATTCTTTAACAGTCGCCTTCTTAATAAGATCTTTAGTGGTTGATTTACGCTTATCAAGCTTACTCTCAAGCAGGATAATATCAGCGTCAATCTCCCTTTTGTCCACCCACTCAGCAAGAGCCGTCCAGACATCAGCATTCTCGCTTAAATCATGGATAATGACGAGCCGCTCACTAGAAAACAAAGACTGACCCTGAGTTAGAGAAGCAAGATCATTAACGCTTAAGTCCTCCTCCTCTATGTACTCAGGTTCAATATTTTTGCTGGCTAAATACTCAGCTAGATATTCATTTCTAGCGAATCGATTAGCTCCATGGAGAATCAATAACATTATTCCTAATAGTATAACAACTCCCCAGTGAAACCTCTACTTTCCCTAAGCTGTGGAAAAATTGATATACTATACATATCTATGAAAGTTTTTGTTCAAATTCCATGCCTTAATGAGGCAGAAACGCTACATCTTGTCCTTGAATCTATTCCGAAGAAAATTAAGGGAGTTGATTCAGTTGAGATTCTAATTATTGACGATGGCTCAACCGATGACACCATCAAAATCGCCAAGGAACACGGCGTAAAACACTTCGTCAGACACAGGCGCAACATGGGTCTAGCCCGCTCATTTCACGACGGTATCGACTATGCACTTAGAAACGGTGCCGATATTGTAGTTAATACAGATGGTGACAATCAGTATCCTCAGAACAGAATTCCAGACCTAGTTAAGCCGATTATAGATGGTACGGCAGACATTGTAATCGCCGATCGTCAGACACAGACTATTGCCCATTTCTCACCGTTTAAAAAAGTTATGCAGCGCTTTGGTAGCTGGGTTGTGAATAAAGCAGCTGGAACCGACCTACCTGATGCAGCTAGTGGCTTTCGGGCATACTCACGCAAGTCTTTACTAAGACTAAACATAGTTACTCAGTTTAGCTACTGCATGGAGACTATTATTCAGGCTGGTAACAAGCGTTTAGCTATTACCTCTATCCCAGTCGAGACTAACCCAAAGACCAGGGAGTCTAGGCTGTTTAAAAATATCTGGCAGCATATGCTCAAGTCAGGCCAGGCTATCATGCGTAGCTACATCATGTTTAAGCCGCATGTCATCTTTGCAACCACAGGCATATTCCTACTTACACTATCAGCAATACCGTTCATCAGGTTCCTGTACTTCTGGACTATTGGTAATAGCGACGGACATATTCAATCGCTAGTCTTTGGCTCAGCCACTCTAACGGGTGCGCTAATTTGTTTTGCACTTTTAATCATCTCAGACCTACTAAAGACCAATCGTATCCTTGCCGAAGATCAACTAGAGCGTATCAAACATATTCAATACGGCACTAAGTCTGAAGACACTATTTAAAAAGTAAATTTCTAAAAAGCTCGCTATACCAAACTGGCTCTTGAGCGTGATAGATAAAATTAGCTAATGCTGAATTTGTATAAATGAAGTAAACGGCTAATATCACGCCAACCCAGAACATCCAAAGGCGAGCTTTTTTACTTAGCACGCCATATAACCTATAGGCCGCCATTAAAAATAGCAAGTAGATAAATCCGATAGCCGGCAGTAGATATCGTCCTTGATGGCCATATGTCTCACCTGAGTAAGTGAAGAATATCATAACATTATGAGCATACTGGCCGGCAATAAGCGCCGCCACAACCAGCAATAGATACCACTCCACCTTCCTAGTGAATGGCAGTCGTCGCTTTATACTGAGCCCTACAGCAATTGCCGCAGCTATAATCAACACCACCACTCCGGCGTTGAGCATGGCCGGTCGAGGGTTATGAACCCAGTAGTGCCCCATATAGTAGAAGTTAGTGGCATAATATCGCTTAATCCACATACTCGTATACTCAAAGAAGTTAAATTCTTTTGTCCAGGTCTCACCCTTTTCAACACTCTCTAAACGATTAATGTTTCGGTTATATACACCAAACCTCATGCAATCCTCAGCACTATGGACTCGATCACATTTAGGACTAAATGACTGATATCCAATTAAGTTGCCGCCAATCCGCTCAGCAAACAATCCAACTGATACCACCATTAGCACTGCCAATAGGAAAGCTTTAATTTTGTTAGAGGAAATATACTTTTTAAGCTTTTTAGTCTCGTTTGAGACAGTTTTATTTGTCAGACTCTTAGTATGTAGTAAGTAGCCTATCACTGGTATTGCTGCTACCACCATAAATGGTATATAGGTGTATTTAGTAACGCTTAATAGACTAAACCAAACCACCATCCAGTAAAGCTGACTAAAGTCTTTATCCATAGCTAGTCTAATGGATGCCAATATGTACAGCATCCAGAAGAGTAGCGATAGAATATCGTAATTCTCAGCCGGAGTTAAGTAGACAAATGAACCCGTCATTGCGAGCATCAATACGGTCAAGTTTTGAATTACTCGATTGTTAGTGACCCTACGAACAATCCTGCTAAACACCAGCAAGATCAAAACTCCAAATAAGACGCCAAATAGACGTGCCATAGTGATAATAGCTAAATCACTCAGGTTAAAAGCTAATGCTACACGGACGGGAAAGCTGAGCAAATAATAATAGAAATAACTTGGAAACCTGACCAAATCACCCATCATCAGCTCGTCAGCTGTCATATCATGAATCCACGGACCTTTTTCGATCGGCTGCTTAGCGAAATGATATATCGCTGCCATATGCCGGTTACCATCAGGGACAATACCAACAGTTCTAAATAGATGATTCTCAGTTGTACCTGTCGAAGATTCAGGCTGATCTATAGCAACAGTTAAGAAAAGGGTTTGAAGGAGAAATAATCCTATTACACCCCAGAAGAAATACTTAGAGCCAATTACTTTAATTAGATTAGCTTTTAGTTTCTCAAACTTGGAATCCAAAACCTATCCCTCCAACACCTTCATAATCGCATCAACCTGTTTTTCTGATCGCTTCTTTACCTTAGGTAGGTTTTCATTGATAGCTATCCTAACCTGATCAGCTTCGGCTACTAACTCATCGAAGCGCTTCTGTAGGTAGCGTTCGTTTAGCTGCGCATGACCAAATGCCCACTTTTCTAAACCGAACATATCTAAGACTTCTTTATACTTATGGCTCCAGCCGAGCACCAAGGTTGGAACACCCATCGCTAGAGACGAAACCATAGCGTGGAAGCGAGAAGCAAGGAATAAGTCACACTCGCCAATGAGGTATCGTAAATCTTGAGATGACAGCTCTTTGTCAATCATACCAACAGACTTAGACTTAACTTGCTCATAAATCTCATTACAAAGCGGCAGGTCATTATTATGAGCTTTATCAGTTCCAGTCCTGACGCTATGAGGAACAATTAATACACGATACCCCCTACGCTCGAGAAACTTAATAAACTTAACCATCTCCTCAACATATGAAAGACCTGAGGCGTCTACCTTCTTCTTCATCACTACACTAGGTGCAACTCCAACGAGCTGCGCTTCTCCCTCTGGAATGTAGTGGCTGTGTTTTTCAAGGGCCGCGTCATGATCAGCTTTATTGTTCGGCAATAAGAATGCATAATCAGCTCCCTCGATGGTGTTATCGAGACCTATATCATCTAAATGACTTTGTGTAATGTCACCTCGCGAAACAATTGTCCTTACCTTGGGTAAAAACAGCTTCGACATAGCCTTATTAATTGGATTATTAAAAGTCCCCAAAGCCTGAGCACATTTAACTACAGGAACCTTCATGTTGATAGCTGGCAAGATACTAGCGATATTATAGAGAAGAAACTTCTCTCTTCCATCAACAAAAGTAATACCACCCTGATCAAGCAGAACATCAGCATCAGCTAAGGCCCTGATAGCTTCACTCTTGCCGTACAGTGTATTTCTTAAGAAAGGAGCAACTCTGTAAAGCAGAGCTAGTGAATTAATTCCAACACCAAGCTGAAGCGGTCGTGCGTCAATTATCTTTAGATTCTTATAGGTATTTTGCTGCCTATCTTCAGCTGGATACATACTCAGGAGAGTGAATTTTAGGTTATTATTACGTTCTGAGAGCGTATGTATAGAGCTCTCAAGCATAGCTGCGGCACCCTTATTACCAGATAACGCCGAACCAATTATCACTACATTCTTAACTGAAGAACTTTTTATCATTGCTGAATTACTCTCCCCTTATTTAAAATCAGATAAACTCCCAGTACACCAAGATCTGCCATAGTAGCGAAGAAGCGAGCTACCAACGCGACCACCATCGCCAGCTCAACTGGAATATATATACTCAATAATACCACTATCACGGCCTCTCTCACACCGATACCACTCGGTACAAAAAGCGCCAGTAGACCAATCACACTAGCGAATACAAAAGTAGCAGCTAGTGGCAAATACATATCAGACGTAACATCAAACATCGCACTGCAGATGATGACAAATGCTATGCCGTTTAAAATTCGAGGAATTGAATAAAGAAGAGTAAACTTCATTAGCGAACCACTCTTCATCATAAACTTTCGATCTATCGGTTTTTTCTTAACTAGTTTCAAAGCGTAGTTTAAAAGTCGATATAAAATTTTATCATTACTAAAGAAAACAATCGCTATGATTAAAGCTAATCCCATTAAGACTGTCGAGTTGCCATAGAAAGCTTCATCAGCAATCAATATAACTGGGATACTGACCAGTACACTAGCGAATACTAGTAGTATATTTTCATACATTACACTAGTGGCAGCTGCCGCTCGACTAATTCCTACTTTGCCAGCCCAGGCAACTTTATTAACTAAGGAGCCTACTTGGCCGGGTACATACTTTAGAATCCATGATGCAGAATGAACGCGTACGGCGTCTTTTAACGGGACTTTATATCCAGTTGCTAAAAGCACCAGTCTACCCCACAAAAGACCAGAGACAACGACCGCAGACACCAAAAATGGTATAGATAACCACGCATACCAAGAAATATTTAGAATAGACTCCCTAACATTCTCCCAGTCGCGCATTAATGTGCGAATAAAAACAAAGGCCACAAAGAGAAGTACCGCATAAACACCTATTTGAATAATCCGCTTTTTCATACAGTCCTCCCTATGCCCGTTAAAATACGGACAAGTTTCTTATCCCTAGTATACATTAGCCCGCTAGATTACAGGGTTCTAAACCTGACAAACCTCACAGTAGTGAGTTCCTCGCCCAGCGTGTCTAATCTTCAGTATTGGTGAGCCGCATCGCTGACACGGCTGACCTTCCTTCCTAAAGACACGAGCGAAATCTATATACGAACCCTTCTTACCTCTCGCATCAACATAGTTGCGATCAGTCGATCCACCCTTTTCAATTGATAAATTCATTACGAAACGAATTTGTTCGTATAGTAACTTTATTTCTTCATCCGTCAATGAGCCAGCAAGCCGACGTGGATCAACCTTAGCTCCCCAAAGACTCTCATCAGCATAAATATTTCCAATCCCGGCCACGACTGATTGATCTAGTAGCGCCGCCTTGATTGAAGTCTTCTTTCGCCTATCTAGCTTCTCCTTTAACATCTCCCATGCATACCCATCCTCTAGTGGCTCAGGTCCAACTTTCTGGAAGAATGGTAATAATTCGATTTCAGCTGTAGGTAGTAATCTAACCCAGCCGAATTTTCGTTGGTCGTTAAAGTAAAGCACGCCACCGTCTTCAAAATGAATTTCTACTCGCGTTGATCGATCTGGTAATTTGCCAACCAGTGAATCATTCGGATGCCCAGCCCCAAATCTATCCTCTGCATCAACAAATACTAACTGCCCAGTCATTTTCAGATGTATCACCAAAGAATAATCTGTCGACAGATCAATTATTAAAACTTTTGCTCGTCGCCTTACATCAGTAATCTTAGATTTGTATAAAAATGACTCAACTACACTAATTTCATTAGGAAAACTCTTCGGTGAATCTCTAACTAAGGCTCGGCTAACGGTCTTACCCACTATCAAGTCTTTTAAACCTCTCCGTACTGTCTCCACCTCAGGCAACTCTGGCATTGTATATCTCCTCTAGGTTTTTAATTACCTCTTTAGTACTAGTATAAAGAACACTTCCCCAACCTACTAGACGAGCACCTTCTACATTACTAGTCATGTCATCTACTAGCACCGAATCACTACCCTGAACTCCGGCCAGCGCAGCAGCAGCCTCAAACGACTCCTCTGCCGGCTTAGAGTATCCGATTAAACCAGACGAATAAGCCGCCACGACCGGTAGCGCTTTAAGTTCAGGTGTATCACACTTCCTACTTAAGTCGTCCTGGGACGTATTGCTAAACGTATAGATATCAAACTTATCAGTCCAACTCTGTTTTATTTCGCTAATTAACGGTTGGTTGAGAGCTAGATTCTGACTAAAGAGGGAGATAACTTTATCATTCGTCATCTCGGTCAGATCCGCTACGCCATCGACAAATTCACCGTCAGAAATTGAACCGTAGCTAAAAGATTTATATAAATCAAGAAGTTCCTGACTATATTCTGGATAGGTTTCAGTTAGTAGCTGGATTGGGCGAACATATAGAACGCCATAACAATCTAAAAACAGAGCTAGTTTCATAACTAGCTCTTATTTATTTCAGATATAAGCTCTCGACTCTGTGGAATTTGCTTCATGAACATTTCGCTAATTAGCTGGTGATTTGCTTCAAATGACCCGTTAATCCTTGAGCAAGTTGTAGTCCATAGCCTTTTAACTGGTTGTCCGTTTTGAAGTAGCTCAAACTCTAGAACCTTACCAGTTGCACAAATACCACGCGTGTCGTCTTCAGGGCCCGTAAAAGGCTCACCCTCATCCATACCAGCTCGAGCTAGAGCATGTACGAATTCCTCATAAGCTGCCACGCTATTATTTAGCTGCACGGAGTCGTGCATTTGATCAAGATATCCCTTGTAAGTTGTCATAGAGCGTGAGTTAGGTGTAATTTCAATCTGGTGAGACCTATGAGTTTCATCGGCTGTGATTTCACCACGTACCGTCATCCTTACACCACGATCGGCAGTGGTAGATAGTAGAGCTCTTTCCTCCTGAACAACCTCTTCGGTTTCAGACGATCCGCCTCCAGCGATAGTACGAATAAACGCCACAATTGCAGCAACGCTTACTACGACAATAAGTACAATAATAATAACTGGGACAAGCTGTGAGTTTCTACCGGGTTTCATATGCTATAGTTTGCCACGTTATTACACTAGTGTCAATCTGTAGCCAGTTTAAAGAATAAGCTTTCGCCTAGTGCCGTATTTTTCTATTAACACTTGAACTATAGCACCAACCGAATCTTCATTCTTAAACCTAAAGTCCTCTACTCCCCCAACCGTCTGGTCGTCTAACCTCAAGAGAACTACTGGAATAGCCTCCTTGCCTCGACCGACAGTAAAGTGAACAAAGCCTTCTTTATCTGCCCTAATAAAGTCATCTTGCCTTACTCTACCCTGCCTAACTAAAGCCTGTAGGCGGAACCGATAGGAAGATTCAGTCTTGCAGTCAACATTAACCTGTAGACCTGTCTCCTTATCAGAAATCTGCATATCGACACCCAGGCCGTCCGCAATTCGGCTCGTCATCCGAACCTCAAAGCCAGCTTGCTCAGCTGCCTGATACAGCGCAATCTCACGCTCTAAGCCTTTAGAAATAGCCCCATAATCTTTATAACTAAAAGGATGGGTTCTGGTTATTCCACAGACCCTGTGGATTTCGTAATAGATATTATCCTTAATATCAGCTGGTATTTCTTTGAATGATAAGATTAGGTCTACGAAAGTATCATTAAAGCTAATTAGCTCATGCAGGCGATCTTCTCGATTACTAAACTTAATACCCCGCCTCTTCATCAATTCTTGAGCTTTAGCTGCTTGGGGTGATTGAGCTATCAGAAGAGCCAGCAGTAGTTCGGTCAGCTCTTGGCCTTCAGCTTTATCAATCTGATGTCTGATCGCCGCCAAGACAGAGGACAACCTCTCAATTCGAAGCTCCTGCCAATGTTCTGGCATCCGTTGCCTTGCTGCCGCTGAGATGTGACTCCAGGCAGCATCATATAAAGGCCTTCTAGAGGCGGATAGAAAAACCTGGTCGTCAGTTCGCCTGCCGACCCGTAGTGTACGACGCGGCGTGCTCAACTTAGAGCTCTCCCCAGTTACTTCCTGCATGAACATCCACCCTTAAATTAATATCAAGCTCAGGCGCAACTGACTCCATGATTTCTTTCAATACCTCAGCCACTTTATCCTGGTTCTCTAATGAACACTCTACTAGGATTGAGTCGTGAATCTGAAGAATTTGCTCCCCTAATCCACCAATCTTTTCTTCTACCTGAAGCATGGCTCGTTTCATGAGATCTGCTTCTGTACCCTGAATAGGCATATTCGCTGCTGCTCTTTTTGCACCCTCTCTGACCATAAAGTTACTCGATTTAATATCAGGAGTTGGCCTACGACGACCGTAGTAAGTTTCTACATACCCTTCGTCATGCGCCTTTTGAATAGTCTCATCGATGAACTTACGAATCGGAGCCCTCAGTTGGAAATAGTCATCGATAAACTTCTTTGCTACCCCAAAAGACATACCAGTGGCAGCACTCAGCCCATGCGGACTCATGCCGTAGAGGACCCCGAAGTTAATCACCTTAGCGTGTCGACGCTGCTCAGCTGTGACCGAATGAAAATCTACTCCATAAACTTCACTAGCTGTCTTAGTGTGAATATCTATATCAGCGTTAAAGTCATCAATTAACTGCTGATCACCCGCTAGGATGGCTGCTAGCCTTAACTCGAACTGACTATAGTCTGCACTGACCAATACATTACCAGAATCAGCCACAAAAGCCTCCCTGACGCGCTTGCCTAGTGCTGAGCGAATTGGAATGTTTTGTAGGTTAGGATTAGTACTACTTAAGCGCCCGGTTGATGTTACATCCTGATTTAGAGTAGTGTGCAGTCGGTTATTTCCATCAACCAGCTTAGGTAGCGAGTCTACATAAGTACTTTTAATCTTAGACACCTCACGAGCCTGCTCGATCAGCTCGATAATAGGATGTAGGCCACGTAGCTTATCTAGCTCTCTTTGGCCAGTACTATAAGCTGTCTTACCCTTCTTAATGCCCTTAGTAGGTAACCCAAGGTCAACAAACAGTACATTTGATAATTGAGCTGGACTACCAATATTAAATTCATGCCCAACTAGTTGGAAAATTTCTTGTTCAATCTTTTGGTAAGTTTCACCAAGCTCTTCACTTAATTTAGCTAACTTATCGACATCAATTTTCACACCCCTCTTTTCCATCTTGAAAAGTAGAGGAATTAACGGGAAATCAAAGTCTCGGGCGATAGTAGCTATCTTTGGTCGATGCTCAAAAGCCTCCTCCTGAGCATCAAATATATTCCATATAGCAGCCGTCACCTCACCCGGAGAAGATATATCCACCTCCATGCCAGCAAGAGCATCTACTCCCCTATCCCGCAGCAGAGGATCGATTAGAAAAGCTGCTTGAGAGATGTCATGAACCTTAGTAGTAGTTAGGGCTTCACCCTTTTTATCTAGCTCATGCATTAAATCTTTAAGATTGTGTCCAATTAATAGAGCGGTAGAGAAACACGCCCTACAGTCATTACTCATATCGGAAACTGAGCCGACATAAACATTAAGTCGATCCGGTGATATAAAGAACTGTCCTTCGTGTGAATAGACCACTACCTTTTCAAAGTCGCCACTAAGCTCGCTAAGTGGGAGCTCCTTTAACCCTTCTACCCTGTCACGCACGAACAGACCATTACTAAACTCCTCATCCTTCATCACGGCCGGCAGGCGCCGTACAAGTGAATGAAACTCTAAATCAAGCAGTAATTCCCTTAGCCGAGGCGGATCCATTCGATGTACGTCCATTAGCTCTTCATCGAACTCAACTGGAGCATCACACCAAATCTTACCGACTTCCTTAGATTTATAAGCACTCTCTTTACCTTCAATCAGCTTTTTAGCCCAGGCTGGCTTAACTAAGCTAATATTTTCATAGATACCATCGAGCGTTTTAAACTCTTTTAAAAGTGCGATGGCGGTCTTTTGCCCAATTCCCGGTACGCCAGGTATGTTATCGCTAGAGTCGCCCATAAGTGCCTTTAAGTCTAAGAACTGCTCTACCTCAATACCAACCTTCTCTTCGAAATCCTCAGGACTATATTCATCAATTGAAGAAAAGCCTTTTTTCATGGCATACATCTTAGTGTTGAGGTCCACCAACTGAAGCATATCTAAATCACTTGAAACCAATAAAGTCTCAACGCCTTCTTTTGAGGCCTGCAGCGCTAATGTACCCATAATGTCATCAGCCTCATAGTCATCCACCTCAAGTAACGGCCAACCAAAAGCGTCTAGTAGTTCATGTAGAATTGGTATCTGATCGTAAAAGTCCTGCGGTGGAGATTTCCTACCAGCCTTATAGGTAGGTAGAATTTTTAGCCGCTTACGAATACTGGTGTCTTTCTTATCCCAAGCCACACAGACGTAATCTGGCTCCAGCCTTTTAACAATCTCTAACGCCAGCGTCGCAAAACCGAAGACTCCCCCTGTAGGAGTGCCATCCTGCTTACTTAAGCCGGACATCGCGTAGTACCCTCTATAGAAAACTGACTTTCCGTCAATCACCACCAGCTTTTTACTCATATACTTCAGTATATCATTTATGTACGCTCTACTCTGGAGCTTACGGCATTTCTACTGTTACAATATAAATATGAAGAATACGAGAGACGTTAAAATTGTTGCCTTTATTGGCATGCCTGGAGCTGGAAAAAGCTCAGCCGTAGATTATGTAATGGAGCGAAAGTATCCCCGAGTTTATTTCGGAGACATCGTACTACAGGCAGTTCGAGACGCCGGTCTCGATGAAACCCCTGACAACGAGCGCTACATGCGCGAGAAGCTTCGCGAAGAAGAAGGTAATGACTTTATCGCTAAGCGCGCTGCTAAGCAAATTGCCGACCTAATTGAAGCTGGTCAGAAAAGAATTATTGTTGAAAGCCTGTACAGCTGGACTGAGTATAAGTTTTTAAAGAAGTCATTTCCTGGTGAACTATATTTAATTGCTATCGTAGCGCCACGATCATTGCGACACGCTCGCCTATCTAAGCGCCCAGTTCGACCACTAACTCCCCAACAAGCTCTTGAAAGAGATTGGTCTGAAATTGAGAACCTTGAAAAGGGTGGCCCAATCGCTATCGCTGACCATTACATCCAGAACACTGGTGAACTAGACGAATTACACGAAAAAGTAGATATCGAACTAAAAGATATTGGCTTCTAAAACCTGGATTATTTAAAAAAGAGCTAGTCATATACTAGCTCTTTTTTATTACTCACCTTCTCTACGATTTAAGATAGGTATTCGTGAAGTTTACGTGCATCCTTGTGTTTACGTAGCTTAGCTAATGCCTTAGCTTCAATCTGCCTGATACGCTCACGGGTAACCGCAAACTCTTGGCCGACTTCTTCTAACGTATGGCTTTTGCCGTTATCTAGTCCGAAGCGCATCTTAACAATTTTTTGTTCACGATCGCTTAGGGTAGAAAGGATATCCTGCACCTGCTCTTTAAGGAGTTGACTTGAAGCAGACTCTTCTGGAGTAGTACTGTCTTCGTCTTCAATGAAGTCTCCAAGCACACTATCCTCTTCATCACCATCGCGGCCTACGCCAGCGTCAAGCGAGTGAATATCCTGCTTAATCTTCATTACGTACTCAATCTTACTTGGCTCCATATCAAGCTCTTTAGAAAGCTCTTCCATGGTTGGTTCACGGTTTAATTCCTGAGTCATGCGTCGTTGAGTTCGTAGTAGCTTATTAATAGTTTCAACCATATGAACAGGAATACGAATTGTTCGTGCCTGGTCAGCAATCGCTCGAGTGATTGCCTGGCGAATCCACCAAGTTGCATAAGTACTGAACTTAAATCCCTTATCTGGATCAAACTTTTCAACCGCTCTTAGTAGACCAGTATTACCTTCCTGGATTAAATCTAGAAAATCTAGCCCACGACCACTGTAGCGCTTAGCGATAGAGACAACTAGTCGCATGTTAGCTTCAGCCATCTTATCTTTAGCCCTCTTCTCACCTGCCTTTACGCGCTGGGCTAAATCAAACTCTTCTTCAGCACTAAGTAGTGGAATCTTACCGATTTCACGTAGATATAAACGAACTGAGTCGTCACTGACATCATCTAAGTACTGACCATCAAGAGTAGCTTCATCAACCTCCTCTTCGTCAGCTAGATCATCTACATCAGGTTCTTCTTTTGTCTCCAGCGCAGAAGCGGCTGGTAATGTGATTCGCTCTAGTTCATCTGGGGTTTCTTGAGTATCACTCACCGATGTATCTCCTTGTTTAAAGATTGTATCTGCTGCATAATTTTGCGCATTTGCTCGTAGTCTTCCGACTGCTCCGCTTCACGCAAAGCGATATCCAGCTCAGTCTTCTTTTGTTTTCGGTGTTCATCTTTTATGCGGCGGAGTAGTCGCTGTGATTCTTGGAGCACGTCTTGGTCTCCCCAATTAGCGTATCTTGTCTCGGCCCGTAATAATAATATATTCACATAGTCCTGGTATTTTTGCAAGTCGCGAGGCACTTCTTTAACGACTCCACCCCTGTCGATTAAATATTTCAGTACGATTCTTGATTCTTCTGATATTAAGTACTCAACGTCCTCCGGTTTGAATAATTTTTGCACGTCCAGATACTTTAAGGCTAGTGCTAACAAGTTGTTTTCATATTCAAGCGCAGCATTAATATCAGTCTTAGGCTGCTCAACAATCGGCTTAAGCGGTCTTTTCTTTTCTTCAACAGCAGCCGACTCTTTAGCCTTAATAGAAGCCATACTAGTACCAGCCATTTGAGCAATTTTTTCGTAGTAGTGCTCTTTCTCTACTGGATCCTCTAAAGACTTAACGATACCTAATGCAGCGTCAGTAAATGTTTTCTTACCAGCAGCCGACTCCATATCAGACCGTTCGGCATATTTCTTCAAGACCCAATCAACCGCAGGCTCATGTGACTCAATCGCTGCTTGCCACAACTTAACATCCTCCCTGATTAAATCGTCTGGATCTTTAGATTCTCCAGGGATAGTTACAATTGTAAGATTGACCCCTGCCTGCTGTGCTAGAGGAATGGCTCTTTCAGTAGCGTTTAATCCAGCTTTATCACCATCAAACGCTAAGCGAATATTAGAGGTGGTCCGGGCAATAGTCTTTAGATGATACAGAGTTAGAGCCGTACCTGCCGCAGCTACAACTTCATCTACGCCGAATTGATGACTACTGACGACATCAAGATTACCCTCAACCACCACTGCGTAGTCTTTCTTTCTTATAGACTGCTTAGCCTGACTAAAACCGAATACATGCCAGCTCTTATCGTAAAGCAATGTCTGTGGAGTGTTGAGGTACTTAGGGGCGTTCGGATCGTCTTTAATGATGCGACCAGTAAAGCCGACTA
The DNA here is from genome assembly GCA_964479125.1 of uncultured Candidatus Saccharibacteria bacterium. Lineage (GTDB taxonomy): Bacteria > Patescibacteriota > Saccharimonadia > Saccharimonadales > Saccharimonadaceae > CAYZJK01. The sequence continues at coordinate 22,267 of CAYZJK010000002.1, read as the reverse complement.
CCCTACCAGATGGGTCCATCAAAGGAACAGTCATACGTCCCTTGAATAAATCACCGCCAAATCTGTTACTTAAGCCCGCCTCAGCTATCTCTTCTTTTGAGAAACCTTTTTTACTCAAGTAATTTACAAGCGCGTACGAATCATCAGGCGCATAGCCAATTCGGAAGTCCGACACCGCCTCTTTACTGAGCTGCCTCTTTTTAAATACGTACTCTAATGCACGTTGGTTTTTAACTAGACAATATTGATAATAGTGGGCCGCAAGCTCGTTCGCTTCCTCTAGTCGGCGCTTCTTTTTACCAATTTTTTGTGCGGCACTGTTCTGATATAGAGACATATCAACACCAGCCTTACGTGCCAGATGATCAAGCGCCTCTTTAAAATTCATACCCTCAACGGCCATAATAAATGAGAAGACGTCGCCTCCCTGACCGCTACTAAAATCATGCCAAATATTTTTCTCAGGACTAACAAAGAAGCTGGCTGTTCTCTCACCAGTAAATGGGCTCAAACCTTTAAAGTTTCTGCCTGATCTTTTTAACTCGACATACTCGCCAATTACATCCTCAATAGCAAGGCGAGCTCGAACCTCTTCCTTAGCTTCCTGCATAGATATAGTATAGCATTGACGTAATGGACTATTACCAGTGTTTATGCTTAAATATAGTCAATTATGTACCCTGGACAAACACCAAACAACAACCAGCCTCAACCTCAAGGACAGAATCCTCAACCATACTATGGTCAGCCTCAGCCTGGTCCTCAGTATCAACCTAACCCTCAGCCACAATCTCCACCTCCCTACCAACCAAATCATCAACAGGGTCAACCTCAGCATCAACACCCTAGCTGGTATCAACCACCAGCTGCTAAAAAAGAGGACCTATCGCCCTCTAAAGCTAGTGACTATGTATCAAGAGCCACCACCCCGCCGATTCAGCAAGGTCAGCTCGTTAACGGTCAGTATTCAGTCGACTACCTCAACAGTATGTCTGGTACGTCTCCTAATCAGTTCTCAAAGAAATTTATCGCCATAGCATCAGGCGCTATTATTCTAACTTTAGGTCTAGCTGGAGCTTTATTTGCACTAACCCCTAAGCAAGACAACTCACCAGCTGCGACGCTGTCTACTGTGTATACGATTATGGCCGATACCCAAGAAGTAACTAAGGGTGCTGGCAAGAATATTAAAAATAGTAAGCTTCGTGGTATTAACAGCTCACTAGATACAGTTCTCTTAAGTACAATGCAGAGCCTAGAAGCTCCCCTTGAGAGTAGTGGCAGTAAAGCATCCACGCTACGCTCAGCTGCTAAGAAGCCGCCAATTAGAGATGAAGAGCTACGTCAAAAGCTTGAAGAAGCAAGACTACAGGTGATGTATGACCGAGTCTATCTGATGCAGATGGAGTTCAAGGTTCAAGAAATCATGCGTCAAATCGAATACGTATATAATCGAACCGGATCTGAGACTACGAAACAAACCCTTGAAAAGGGCCACGGGAGTCTAAAGAGTATCAAAGACTCAATAGATGGATTCTCACAAGCTGAAGATTCAGGAATTATCTAGCCCAAGCGGCTAGATAATTTTTTAAACCTCGAGTGGACCCTTCTTACTAGTTAGCTGGTAGCTAAGGCGTAGTAAGTCATAGATTTCGTCTTCTGGCAGCTGACCAGTGCAAAGAATTGTATTCCAGTACTTTTTATTTAGATTCTCTGCCGGTAGGACGGTTTCATACTTCTCTCTTAATAGCTTAGATAGCTTAGCATCACACCTTAGAGAGATTCGGAGAGGGTGCGAGTTGCGGTAAACTAAAGCCACAAAATCTCCATCTTCACTACTATAACGATAAGCGCGTAGCTTTTCATCAACACTATCGTCTACATAAATATCGTCATAAGCCATTACTGCTTCGTGAAAAATACCTTCTCTAATCATCTACTTACCCATCCTGACTTTTGTTAAGTAATATTGCAACTCCATGATGCTACCGCGAATGTCACCAAGTGCTCTATGCTCCTCCGGTTTAACGAATCGTTTACGATACTTACCTTCGAAAACTACTTTCCAAGCACTCACGTCTAACATTCGATAGTGTAGCTTCTTGTTTAATTCCGGCCATTCATTTTCGATAAATTTTCTATCTTGGTGGATTGAGTTACCTGCTAGTAGGACCAGCTCATCTCTAAAGTTTTCATCTACTAGCTTAATTAACTCAGCCTCAACAGCCTTGGCATCTTTTTTAGCCTTAGAATTTTGACTTAGTAAACCGTCTCGAGCCTCCGGATTAGCATCCCAGAAAGCTTGGCTAACCTTCATACGCTCTAGAATATAAGATTCATCTACCTTTATAGCTGACTCGTAAACCGCCAGCTCGTTAAATGACCAGTCGGTTACGATGATAGCCACTTCAAGAATACGGTCGCTAACTGGATCTAATCCAGTCATCTCTAAATCCATCCACAGCAATTTGGCCTTTTTACTCATAGGTCTAGTATACATTAATCAGCGTTGAGCTCAGAACCTGACACTAGTCGAGAAGTCCTACGACCACCTTTACTCCTGCCTTTATTACGTACAGCAAACTTCACCTCTCTGCCGTCATCAAGGTATATGTTGCGCTTAATCTCAACCGGGTTGCTCTTAGCTACCGGCACACCATCAACATAATAAAGCTTTAGAGACAATCCATTGACTTCAATTTCATCTGGGGACCCAAGTATAACTCTCTCTACTTCATCGGCATCAAGCATACTCTCAAGTGAATACTTACCCTCGATATTATCACGCACCATCAGGTCGTTTTCGACCTCCCAGACAGTTGTATGTTCACCCTCTCTAATGACAGCCCTAATAATATCGATCACCTCATCTTGAGTTACAGCCTTAATACTACCTAATCTATCTTTATTGGACAGCTCTTCACTTGCTTTCTTAATATCAAATAGTCGTTTAATAGTTGGTAGTGCCTGCGACTGAGCAAGAACCTCCCTTAGCATTTGATCCTCTACTTCTTTATTGAAGTCAGGAGTCTTTTCTTCAGTAACCCCAATACTTTGCCCATAAAGCGTAAGTTCGTTAACCTGCTTTAACTGCCCTCCCCGCATCTTATAGCCAATAGGAGTCTCTTTAATAAGCCTCTTAAGCGATGACGAGGCAAGATCTATCGGATCCACCACCTTAGTAACACTCTCAATAATATTGCGTGACTGACGCTCACCGTCCTTATAGTATTCATGATGATAAGGGTAACCGACTACCCAATCACCCGGTTTATCGACTACACTCCGGCCGCTAACCTCCCGCCTTACGATTCGCTCACTACCCATCATTTCGTAGACAGGCTTAAAGCCTTCACGCCCAACTTTTCGATGAACAGTGTCTGCCATGCCTGAATATATACACTTATAAATCTCTTCTAGCTCACCTGTCGTTGGTGGAGTGAATTCTTCAAAGGCAAACTCTGCAGGAACGTCCGCGTGCTTAGCATTTTTACCATACTGACTTAGTGCGCGGTGTACATTTTTAGGATCTAAGTCAAAATTTGATACATATTCATGGAAGTGTACGTCAGTTTCATGTTGGCTAGTAAAACCATTGTTAAACACTTCTGAGAATATACGTAACTGAGCAACCATATCACTAAAGTCCTCACCATCAACTAGCTGCTTCCAGTTATTTTCAGTGTCATCAGCGAAACTCTGTAAATTACCAGCCTCAACTGAAGATACAATTGCAGCCATATACTTACGTACATTTTCTGACTTACCAGCAGCTTCAGCCATCATACGACCCAAGCTCACACGAACAGGAAAACGGTTCATGTAATGGCCGATTTCAGTCACTGCATCATCTTCATCGCCAATTATATCTAGGGCTCCGAGTGTATGAAGAGTCTCTTTAGCCTCTCCAATTTTAGTTTGCTTGACTGGATGGAATAAATCCAGGTCACCGAAGTCTTTACCAGCGCAAGCAGTACGAAGCACGTTTCGAGCTAGGTCGGTTCTTTCAATTTCAGGCCTACTTTCTACATCTCGCGATATAAATGGAGATACCTCTGTGTCTTCATTTAATCTGGTTAGTATATAGCGTCCTGGCTCTACACGCCCTGCCCTACCAGCACGTTGCAAGCAGGTGTCTTGTGCGGTGTTGTGAAGCTGAAGCCCAAGCTCCTCTTCTTCGTCATACTCTAATCTTCTCTCAAGCCCAGCATCTACTACCGTAGTAATACCAGGGATGGTAATACTTGTTTGAGCTATTCCAGTTGCTACAACAATCTTCTTGCGGTCTTCAGGTTGTAAATAGACCATATCCTGATTGCGCTTAGACATCTTACTGTGCAAAGGCAAGATAAGAGCGTCGGCATACTCCGTGCCAGATAGTCGTCGCTGCAACTCACCAATCGTATCTTTAATCTCTGTCTTACCAGGAACAAAGACTAAAATATCTCCATTATGTTCAAGCGATTCAATAACTTCATCTGTCACAGTCGAATCAGGCCTCTCAAGACGCTCCACGTCAAAAGTCCTACCTTCAATCTCCACAATAGGAGGTATCTCACCAACAGCATCAGCGAAATAGTTAGATAGGTCATGGGCGCGCATAGTGGCACTCATCACTACTAGGCGCATACTTGGACGCTCAGCAATCAACTGCTTAGCGCTAGCTACCAGAATCTCTATATTTGTATTCCACTCATGAACCTCATCGATGATAAGCACTTCATTTACCACCTCACCCCTTTCACCGTACTCTTGAGCCAATTTTAAGCCATCTGTCACAACTTGAATTGAAGGATCCTTACCAGCTACAGTATTAAGCTCAGACGTGTGTATGCCAACCTGCTGACTGGCGTCATGTCGATTCAGATCACCGAATATATGTAGTTCATCCTCAATTCGCTCAGCAACGCCATTTGCTGCTAAGATTCGAGGTTGAGTCATAGTGATGTCAGTATACCCTGCTTCAAGTAGAAACTGAGGAATCTGAGTAGATTTACCACTACCTGTCTCACCAACGATAATGGTAACCTGGTGGTTATTTACTGTCTCTTGGATCTCTTCTTTGTGTTTATAGGCCGGGAGTTCTGGGTTACCTAAGTTATATTTGCGCTCAGCTTCATGAACAGGAATAGCTTCCTCTTGCCTCTTCAAAAAGACATCTTTGAATCGGTCTTGTCGCTCGGCTAGAGTCTTTTTTAACTCATCGCGAGGTGATGGCTGCGGCTTCCAGCTTTTCTCTGGAACATATCGCTCGGTTGGACGTGAGCTCCTCTTGTGAGAGTAGTCATAAACATGTTTTCGTCCGGCATTTCGCATTCAGTAGTCTCCTGGTTACTTACTAACTGAATTTATACCATAATTTCTTAAAATTTCAAAGCATAAGAAAAACAACTTTTAAGGTGTTAGTCTTGCTTAAAATATTATTTATCTTTCTTCTTATCAATACGATCGAGCTTAGCTAGATGAACAATTAAATATATTACAAAAGCTGTAGCTATTAACGTAATTAAAGACGATACAAAAGCTCCCCATTTAAAGTCGGCCGATCGTCCAAATAGAACAATATTCCACTCAGCAGCCTCAAGACCTGATTTAGTGCCAACGATAAACTGAACAATCGGGTTAATGAAGCCTTCTACCAACTTTCTTACGGTATCACCCGCTGCAGTACCAATTGCTAAACCGACAGCCAGACCAACAATCCCCTGCTCCCTAATAAATGTCATGAAGCCACCTACATGGCCTGAACTGACCTTAGTACCTACCTTTGACGCCTTGTCGACTACCTTAGCCTTCTTGGCTGATAATGCATCAGCCTTCTTTTTAGCTTTATATTTTACTGCGTTAGATTTCTTTTCAGTTGCCATAACTTAATCCTCTTACATTACGTCCGGTGAAACAATACCTAATATCTTAAGACCAGACCTTAGCCTGTCTGCGTATAGTTTAACAATTTGAAGTCGATGAGTTTCTTGATCAGTACCAATTACCACATTCTTTTCGTAATATCGGTTGAACTCTTGAGCCAGTTCAAAAAGATAAACACATAATCGATGTGGCTGCAGCTCTTCGGCTGCACCATTAACAACCTCAGAGTACTCCGCTAACTTACGTACCAGCATTAAATCTTCGTCAAACACCATCTCAAGCTCTCCAGGCTGTTCATTACCTGCTTTACGTAAAATACCTCGAGCACGAGCGTGAGCATACTGTAGATAGCTTCCTGTGTTGCCAGTTAGACTTACCGCCTCGTTGATATCAAACGTATCATCGCCGCCAATCTTAATCTTTAGGAACTGATATCGCATCGCTGCGGCTGCTAATTCATCACTAGCTTCCCCACCTCGCTCAGTAATTGCTTGCTTAAACTGGTCAAATAACCATGATACTTCCACCACATCACCCGATCGAGAGCTCATCTTGCCAGTCGACAGTTTCACGGTTCCGTGTGGAATATTAACGGTTACATCTTTAAGACTAGGTAAACACTGCTCTGCCGCTGCAATCACACCCTTAAAGTAGTCTCGCTGCTCTTCAGCAGTAATAATATAGCTTTTATTAGCCTTAAAGTCTTCGTTCTTTAGTTTAATTAAACCTAAGTCACGAGCGGCGTAAAGACCACGACCAGTGCTACTGACGAAGGTATTATCAAAAGAACCATATTTACTACCAGGGAAGATGATCGCCCCATCACTCTCAAAGAAGACATCACCGACATGACTTTTAACAATATCCACTCCAACTGAATCAGCTTCGCTCTCGAGATAGCGCTTAACGGTTGGCTTATTGCCTAACCTATAGGTGATAGACTCAATACCCTCAAAGCTCCAAGCCTTACACTTCTCGTAAATTTCTCGGTAATAATCATCATCTAACACAAAAGACTGCTGGGATAGTTTATCAATCTCAGTCTTAGCTTCAACTGAGTCTTTATAAGCACTTGCTCCAGCTGCATACATTTTACTCATAAATGTATTGCGATCTTCTGGCTTAATCTCATCTAATTTAGATGCATCACCTTGACAGAAGCGCATAATTTCATACATACTCTTACCGACATGACTACCAACATCACCGTGATAGCTAACACGTATCACCTCTTGGTATCGCAACTCCAATAGATTAGCTACAGTATCGGCTAAGATAGTGTTAAAGGCATGACCAATGTGCATAGCCTTAAATGGATTAGGGTTATTGGTCTCAATAACCACCCTACCCTCTTCTTGCTTAGGTGGGGTAATAGTTAAGGCAGTTTTTAAAATAGCTTCTGGTTGCAGAGTAATATTTATAAAGCCAGGTCCGGCAACGTCGACTGATTTAAAATCCTCATCATCCTTAATATGCTCAGCAATCTGCTGAGCTATATCACGCGGTGTCTGTTTTAGTTCTTTTGAGAGTTTAAGAGCAATGTTAGTAGTCCAGTCCCCGAACGCATAATCAGGCCGAGTTACCTCGACCGTTTGATCTGTTGAATAGAGAGCGACCACTGCATCGCTAAGCTTGTGCTGTATGGTATCCATTTTTTAAAGTATACCACACAGCTACTAGTGTTATTCTACGTCGACAATACCTAGCTCTTCACGACTAGCAGAAATAATCTGTAGTCCAGCTACGTTTCGAACAAGATAATTAAGCATACTCACATCATCATCGACTGGAATAATTTTGCTGTAATTTAGTTCTTCCATTTGGTGTTTTGTTTCCTTTTTATTTTCGCTTATAACGAATATAGCTATACTATCACGATTATGGTTATTTGTCAATGCTTGCCAAGGTAGCAGCTACAAAACCATCAAATAACGGGTGTGCTCGATAAGGGCGAGACTTAAACTCAGGGTGAGCCTGAGTGGCAATAAAGAATGGATGATCAGCACCCTCAACGTACTCAACATACTTACCGTCTGGGCTAGTTCCAGAAATAACTAATCCACCACTTTCATAACTATCAGCAAACTCTGAGTTAACTTCATATCGGTGTCGATGACGTTCAAGCACCTCAGTCTCGCCATAAACCTTAGCAGCTAGAGAGTCGGCCTTAAGTACAGCCGGGTAGTCTCCGAGCCGAAGTGTCCCACCAGTAGACTCCAAGCCAACCTGATCTTCCATAATATAAACCACCGGATGCTTTGTATCTGGTTGAAACTCGGTTGAGTGTGCATCAATTAAACCTGCCCTACGAGCGGCAGCGATAACAGACACTTGAAGGCCTAAGCAGATACCGAAGTACGGCACCTTGTGCTCTAATGCATAAGCAGCAGCTCTAACCTTACCCTCCACCCCTCTTTCACCAAATCCACCCGGCACCAAAATTGAATCGACTAACTCTAGGTCCTCTACCTCAACAGTTTCAGCGTTTAGCCAAAGTAGTTTTACATCAACTCCTCTAGCCCATCCGGCCGCCTTAAGAGCCTGAACAACTGAAATATAAGTGTCGTCATTCTCAAGATATTTAGCAACGATACCAACCGTAACAGACTTACTCTTTGAATCAGTCTGTCTATCAAGCAGATCATGCCATTTACTCATGTCTGGAGTAGTTTTAATCCCCGTAAATTTATCGAGTAGTTTATGGATGTCACTAGATGCAATTCTCAAAGGTACCGCATAAACACTTTCGACGTTAGGCTGGATAATGACATTTTCTGGTTCTACTCCACCAAATAGTGCAATCTTTTCCGCCACCGACTGCGGGGCACTTTCTTCAGTGCGCACCACAACACAATCTGGCACGATACCAAAACCTCTTAAGTCGCGAAGAGCATTCTGAGCCGGCTTAGTTTTGAATTCACCACTAGAGGCAATGTAAGGCACGTACACTACATGGACATACAAGCAATTTTCTGAGCCAAGCTTGCGGCTAAACTCCCTAATGGCCTCAATAAAACTTAAACCTTCATAGTCACCAACCGTGCCACCCACTTCTACGATGTGGATATCGCTACCACCACCTGAGTTTAGAATCGAATCCTGAATCTTATTTGTTAGATGAGGTACGTACTGCACAGTTTTTCCACCATACTTACCTGCCCTCTCGTCTTGGATTAACTCCATCAGTAGTCGTCCGGCTAGAGTTGAAGCATCGCGAGTTAGCTCTACATCTAAGAATCTTTCGTAATGCCCTAAATCAAGATCGGTCTCAGCGCCGTCTTTTGTGACAAAGCATTCACCGTGCTCAGCTGGATTTAACATGCCGGCATCAACATTTAAATAAGGGTCACACTTCTGAACCGTTACACTTAACCCCTTAGCTTGTAAGATTGAGCCAATCGAAGCAGCTGTAATACCCTTACCAACCCCTGATAAAACTCCGCCTGTGACAAATATATATTTCCTACTCATAACTTTCCCCTTTACCAACGACTACTGACGACTGGCTTCGTATTTACGTATTTGCTCCTCTACTTCATCTGGTGTACTTTGTGACTTGTACTGGGCGATGTCGCCAACCTTCTCCATACTCCAACTTTTTAAAGCTGGCTCGAGAATACGCCAGCTTGCCAACACCTCATCACTGGAGGTGAATAAACTTTTTCGTGAATAAATTGCATCAATAATAACTTGTTCATAAGCATCTGGTAGATCTAAGTCCTCCGGATACTTAAAGGCGAGTGAACGAGTTTCCATTACCCGGTCATATCCAGGTCGCTTGGTATGAAGCTCAATCTCTACACCTTCAAATGGCTGAATCCTAAAAATTAATTTGTTCGCCTGATTATCTCTAGTTTTCTTAAATTCAACCACGATCTCAGTAGTCTTGGCATGTAGAGCCTTACCTGTTCTGAGTACTAGCGGAACATCTTTCCAGTTCTCATCCTCAGAGTAAAGAGTAGCTGAAATGTATGTCTCAGTCGTAGATTGATCATTACCTACTTCTTCCCGATAACTCTCGTACTGCCCTCTTAGGATATCCTCTTCTTTAACAGGCGAAACTTGTGCTAGAGCCTTCAAGCGATAGGTCGGCACCTTCGTATATGAAACGTCTTCTGGTATCTCCATTAAGATTAATGACAGTAGCTGCATCAAATGACCCTGTAGCACATCTCTCATAGCCCCCGTCTGTTCGTAGAACACACTCCGACCTTCGATGCCAATAGACTCATAAGCGCCAACTGTAACGCGTTCAATTGCTCCACTATTCCAAACATGCGAGAAAAGAGCATTATCTGCCCTAAAGGCAATAATATTCTGAGCCATCTCTTTAGCCATGTAATGATCAATACGATAAAGCTGACTCTCTTCAAAGTATTCAAGTAGATGATTGTTCATCTCTTCAGCACTTTCATAATCAACACCAAAAGGCTTCTCAAGCAGTAACTTAACTCGTCGATCTGAAAAACCATTCTGACCTAGCAGCATAACTATCTGATCGCTAGCACTTGGTGGTACGGATAGATAAACAAGAATTTGGTCATCCTCTTGGGCATCTAGAGATTCGTATAGCATTTGGTAATCGTCTGGATTTGATACATCCATGGTGATCATTTGAGCATTTTTACCTAGCGGGCCAAGCAACTCATCCACATCAACTTCTCGCCGGGAAACGCCATAAAGTGACAAGCCTCGACCAGAGTCAGTCAGGAAGATTTGTTGCAGGGCGGGAATTAGCTTCCTGCGACTAAGATCACCTGTTATCCCAAATATAACGAGCTTTGTCTTCATTCCTATTAGTATACGCTATTTCTCTATTACAAGGACAAATAATTTGAAGTATTTGACCAAAGGTTATATAATATTATTTATCTCTTTTCCCTACTGCCAAGAGAGGATAATCATGGAAGAGAATGTCATCAAAATTGAAGACATCTACTTCATGCCCTACATTGGGCCTCGCGACGTAGAAGAAATGAAGCTTCTACTTGAAAATAATGTTCATCCACAGATCACCTTATCAGCCTGTCATGTTAACGAGAAGATACCAGCTAACGCTACCACCGTCTCGGTAACACAAGTCATGACACCTAGCTATGAGGGCCTCGATCTTCAGGTGTTAAGCTTCCAGAAAATTGAAGTTGAGAAAGATGAAGCGAAAGCAATAATCACCCTCGATTACTCAGAACTGAAGTTTACTATTGATCAGGCAAATGATCAGTTTAAGGAGCTGATTCTAACTTCTCTAAAGCGCATGCCTTAGAGGGATAAAGAGATACCCCCGCAATAAGCGGGGGTATTTTTATTAACTCAATCTGCAATTATTGGCAGCCGTCACACATTGTAAGTTCAGCTGGATCGATTGGTGCGAAAACCTTCTCACCCTTCTCTTTTGCCTGAGCTTCAGCCTGTGCCTGGGCATTTTTCATGGCTTGGTCGATAGCGCTTAGCTTCTCCTCAAGTGTCATGTCTTCGGTAATGATTTCTGATGCGTTCATGAATTTCCCCCTATTCATCAATTGCAGTATTTAGTGTTGCTTATGTTTAATTATACTCTATATATAGCGTTTGTCTAGCAATACTAGCTGTGAAAATACCAACATTTACCCACAGTTTTCACGCCATCAAGTTGACCAATTGGCAACCGGTACGCGGCCGCAGACTTAAGGTGTTCGGAGAAAAATCCGACACGTTTAGCATATATTTCACGGGCAGCGTCAATACCTTCTTTGGGTACTTTTTGCACACGTCCTTGAATATAAATTGCCTTCAAACCCTCACTTTTATCCGGCGAAAATAACGCTAAACTAACCCTAGAGTCTTGCTCAATGTTTTGCGAATGCTCTGTCTTTTCGGAAGAAAACCAGTACACAGCATCGCCATCCGTCACTATGTGCAACGGAGTAGCCCACGGTGAACCATCCTGATTCACCGTAGCTAGCGTGCCTAGGATATTTTCTTCAAAGATAGCTTTAACATCCTCGTTCATATTCCCTACTCCTAAAGCGTATTACTTAACGCTATTTACTTCGTAACTAGTATTAGTACTTTCGAAGAAGTTAACTAACTCAAGAGTATCGTTAGCTGTTGCCATCCACTTAGCTGGGTTTGGCACGTTATACTCTGGGTCAAATCCTAACTCAACTAGTCGTCGGTCAGTCATATGCATTACGTACTGGTTAACGTAGTCAGCATTGAGTCCAAGAATACCCTTAGGCAGCATATCCTTGTTGTAAGCCTTCTCTAATTCAACTGCCTCTAGGATTAGGTTTCGAATCTCTTCAGCAAACTCCTCTGTCTGAAGATCTGGGTTCTCATCCATGATAGTAAGAAGCAAGTTAATACCAAAGGTTAAGTGTAGATTCTCATCCCTTGTAATCCAGTCTAGGAGCGAGCCAACGTTTCGTAGTAGATTGCGCTGCCTAAAGCTCATACCCACCATGAAGCCTGAATAGAACCAGATACCTTCTAGAACGATATTGTAAGCAACAAGGCTGCGTACAAAGGCCTTTTTGCCCTCTAGTGAGTAGATATCAAGGTTCGGATCAAGCATTACATCTAGGTGCTTGTTCTGGAAGTTAGCCTTATCAGCTAGTGACTTCTTACCAAATCCAGCTTCATAGATTTCTTCTCGGTTGAACGGGAAGGTTTCGATAATATACTCGAAAGTCATGAAGTGGTTTGCCTCTTCCCACATCTGCTTACTTAGATAAAGCTGTGCTTCCGCTGAGTTGACATACGGATAGATACCGAACGCAAGTGACTTATTAATTAGTAGCTCATTTGGATTAAGGTAACTAATTACAGTCTTTAATGCATGCTTCTCATCTTCACTTAATTTCTCAAAATCTTGAAGATCTTGGACAAGCTGTACTTCATTTGGAAACCAAGTGTTAGCTACAGCTTGATTGTATAGTTCGTACGCCCACGGATAACGGATAGGATGCAGTGACAAGCCATCACGTAGTCCTGAGCCTAGAATTCCACCTTCTGGATGTTTATAATCTGACATATATACCCCCTACTTTATTAATTAACGCTTCTTAGCAAAACCGAAACCACGCGCTGCGCCACTTCGAGTCTTTAGTTTAGTCTGTGCAATTTTATCGACTGAAACAGTTGTTTGTTCAGCCTGGTGTCGAGGCTTAACATGTAAATAGTAAGTAGTCTTTAGTCCACGCTTCCACGCTTCACTATAAATTTTTACGTACTCATCAATGTCTCGAGTTTCAAGATACATGTTTCGGCTAATTGCCTGATCTACCCACTTCTGCGCTCGTCCAGCCACTTCGATAAATGCGTATGGAGAAATCTGAAAGCTTGTCTTGTAGACTCTCTTAATATCCTCAGGTACTTCATCGATATTTTGAACATCACCCTGGTTAGCAAACACTTCTTCCTTTAGCCTCTCCCATAAATCAAGCTCTTTTAGGTCGCGAACTAGATTCGGGTTAACCTCTAGGAACTTACCGTTAAGAGTACTTCGGCTAAAGATTTGTGCAAACTGTGGATCTAGTCCAGGTGTCGTACCAGCAATGTGTCCAATGTTAGCTGTTGGTGCAATAGCCATTAGTGTAGCGTTTCGCATACCCTTCTGCACCTTAGTGCGCAGCTTATCCCAATCAAGTCGTGTAGTGCGGTTAATATCAACCTTTACCTTGCGGTCTGTCGCTAGCTTATCGATTGTATCGATAGGAAGAATTCCTTGACTCCAGCCACTTCCTTCGAATGCTGGGTAGCTACCAAGTTCTTGAGCAAGGTCAGCTGATTCATCAATAGCGTTATAACTAATGTACTCGGTTAGCTGATCAATTAGATCGTAAGCCTCTTCTGAGTCGTAGCTAAGATGTAGTTTCTCAAGTACATCCGTAAAGCCCATTAGACCTAACCCTAAAGCACGAGTCTGGCTATTAGCGTGCATCGCCTCAGGGACTGATAGGTTTGTAATGTCTACTAGGTTATCTAGCTGACGAATTGCACTTCGAGAACTAGCGGCTAGTCGATCCCAATCCCAAGTCTTATCTTCATTCAGGTGAGCTGATAAGTTAATGCTAACTAGGTTACATACCGCAATATTATCCTTGTCTTGAGGTAGTGTAATTTCAGTACAAAGGTTACTTAAGTGAATTGTCCCGGTATTGTTGTTAAGGGCACGAACATTAATCGTATCCTTCCAGGTAAGCCATGGGTGACTTGTGGCTTGTAGTTGAATAAGAATTGCACGGAACTGTTGTCGGGCTGAAATCTTTTCAAATCTTTTAATCTTACCAGCTTCAGCTCGCTTTACATATTCCTTGTAACGCTTCGAGAAGTCTGCTCCGTAGAGTTCAGTAAGATCCATAACTTCTGCAGGGTCAAATAGATACCAGTCTTCATCTTTCTCCACTCGCTTCATAAATTCATCAGAGATAAAGACAGCAGTATTTGCAAATCGAGTCCTTAGGTATGGGTCGCCTGAGTTCTGCTTTAGGTCTAAGAACTGAGGGAAGTTAAGGTGCCAGTTTTCCATATAAATAGCAGCCGCACCTGCCTTCTTACCCTTTCGACTCACTGCGAATAACGCAGTATCAATCATCTTCATAAATGGCACTGGGCCAGTACTCTCGGTATTGGTAGTCTTAACTGGACTTCCAGCCGCTCGCAGCTTACTAAAGCCAATACCGATTCCACCTGTCCCCTTTGCGATCCACATAGTGTCGCGTACGCTTTTTGCGATAGACTCCATGTCATCGTCAACATTCATTAAGAAACAGTTTGATAGCTGAGGATGAGCACCACCAGCATTTACCCGAGTAGATCCGCCCGGTACGTAGTCAAGGCTAGACATGTGCTCGTAGAAATCAAGAGCACTCTCGGTTGGGTTCTTAGCATTGTAACTAAGACCCATTGCTATACGCATATGGGTAAACTGTGGCACTTCAATTGGCTCACCACTACCCTTTCGTAGAGCATATCGGTTTTTATTTGTAATCACACCTAAGTACTTAGACAGGTCGTCTTTCTCAGGCTTAAGTGCCTTAGCAAGCTTTTTAAGATCGAAAAGCTTACCGTCAGCCATTCGTGGATCAAGTAATCCAAGATCAACTGCTTCTTTTAGATACTTAGGAAACTTCTTTTCATGCAGGCTTTTTAGCTCGGCTGAATCTTTATAGCCACCTAGTACGCCTTTATAAATAGTCTTAAGTAGTAATCGAGCCGCGATTTTATCAAAATCAGGGTCGTCTTTTACGTTCTGAAGCGTTGTATTAATAAGAGCTTCGTCAATCTGACTAGTAGTAATACCGTCAAATAATGTTAACTGAAGCTGAGTTGCAACTTCTACCACCTTAGAGATCTGATCAGGCAAACCCTCACTTGCCTCAACCAGAGCTTTATTAATCTGATCTGCGTCAAACGGAACCCTGGTTCCATCTCGTTTGACTACATGCATTCCTTCCATTAAGTCCCCCTCTTAAAACTTATGTCTCACACCCATTCTGGGTATAAAAAAAGACCTCACGGCCTCTCTATCCCGCCAAAAATGTTTGTTTTATCTTTTTCACACTGCGTATTTAGTGTCTACACTTAATAATACTCCACTAGATATATAGATTCAAGCATTTATGGGGTACTTTTCACTACATACACAATTACAGTAGTGCATAGATATAGTGTCTGTGGATAAACAGCTACGCTATATATGGACATTTTCGTATTTAGTGGTGATATAGGCTTAGTACTTCACCTAGTAGTCAAAAGATCAAGAATTTCAGCCTAAAATAGGCACTTTACTACGCCTGAATTTGACAAAGCTTATGTTTTATGATAAGTTTAATTCACTAATAAATCAAAAAACAAAAATTAAAAAATGTCTGAAAAACTTAACAGCTATGCCGATCTAATGGACCGAGACGACTCTCCAAGACATGGAGACTATTTCAATACCTACGATCACCTTCCACTCACCGAAAGCGCCCAAGCTGCTAAGAATGCTCTAGACAACCTTGAATACAAAGCCATTGACGGTGAAACAATTAGCCCTAAGGAAACAATAGTTGGCGATAGTAATCATATCGAAGGCCAACAGTTAAGCTTTATTAAGACTGAGCGAGGCACAGAGTTAACCTTCAAGCTTACCGCCGAAGCTTACAATCAGATTCACGATAAACTATCCGAACTGCCTAACACTCAAATCACAGAGTTTAATTACTTTGCCAAAAGCAAAGACGGACAGGACGATATCAACATTCCTACCACTGAAGCTATTTTTGTCAACGCAAACGGCCTAAGCATTGCCATCGCAACCAAAAGTCCGGACTGGCGAACTGTAAACAGCGTCGTAAATATCGAACTACCAGAACTTAATGAACAGGGTGATCGACTAACCAATGAAGAAATTGGCATCAGACTAGACGACGCCATGACTAACCTACTTGGCATCGAGGAAGCTTTTACTAATCCTAATCTAGATGCGGAGCAAGAGTATAAGAAAGCCCGATACAATTGGCACCACCGAATCGACGAACTTAAATCAATTAAACACCCCACACCTGAGAACCTTACTCGTACAGAAGTTTTTCCAGGCTACACAACCATCACCCAACCAGGTAAGAGTAAGGAGTACCAAGAAAAGTATGGTGAGTTTGGAATTCTACATAAGGTAGCTGACCCATCTGTTCTACCTAAACTTTTAACTAATGGCCTCATGTCTACTCACGAACGATTTAAGCGTGGTGTTAAAACCATTGGCATCTCTTCCCTACTTGACCTTAAGACCGGCGGCGCCGATAACGTATTTGTACGAACTGTAACCGAAAAGAGCGTGGCCGATAAGAGGAATGACGCCTCAATATATAAAAACGACATCATCCTAGCCATCAAGCCTGATATTACCGACCGTACTGACTGGTATGCCTATGACGACGATATGAAAGGGTCTACCGACCCGGAGGTGTTCAACAGTCGCCTAACACCGGATCAATTATTTAAACACTTAAATAATACTGGCTATAAAGAATTATGTACTAACGAACAAATGTATCGTACTGGCATAGCTGTTGAATCAATTGCTGGTATCGCCGTACCAGATATCGCCGCTAAACGATCGGTTGTATTAATGCTACAAAACCAGGGTGTTGAAGAAGTGAACAATATACTGGTAGAAGACTTTGTTCACGTTGCCGATAAAGTGTCTCAGATAATCGATATATCCAACGGTCGACCTCCTCGCCGTGAGGATGAATATTACAACCGTTCGGCTCAAGGATGGACTGAGTTAGATAGCCTCTTAGAATACCAACTTTCAACCACTTCACCTGAACGTCTGCACATTCCTTTAAATGAAGAAGATCTTGAATACCTCGAGACCAATGAACAACAGAAAGCGCTAATTAAATAGGATGGAGAACATGAGTAATAAAATAAACCGTGAAGATCAGGAATTAGAGCCTATTATTACCCACCCTGCTTACTACGTAGAGTCAGTTTCTCAGGACGAAAAACCTGACGACACAGTACTAGTGGCTGTCGATGTTAAAGTTCGAGAAAATTATATCGAGTGGTTCGATACCGAGAAGTATCGCCAATTTATCATTTCTGATACAAATTTAGAGTCAGATGGAACAATTAAGTTTACTAACTCTAAGTCGAATAAAGCTTACCGCCTCAGTCCTTTAACTTTAGATCTCTACAGAGAAAAAGTTCGCGACCAAATGTATGGTAGCAGCCTTGATTTTGATAGTGAAGAAGATTTATGGGAAGCACTACTGTCATCCGTGGAAGATTAAATTTATCAACTCCACCTATTGCACTTAATGTAATGAATCAATCAAAATAATATAGTTATAGACAGCTATCTATCTAGCTCATATATGAGTCATAAGCTAATTACAGAATATCTTCGTCAAACAAAACCTGCTGGGAAGAATCATCATTACTAGCATAACCCCCCATCCACTCTCTGTAGCTCATCAACCTTCCCTCCAGCCATCTCTATAAGCTTTTCAGAGGCGTAATACTTAACAGTCCTACCTTCTTTCTGTGCAACTACTAAGTTTTCGTTGAGGAGTTTTTTAATATCTGAACGAGCAGTATTTCTAGCTATTCCATTCATAGTACGATGCGATAGCTCTGAAGTGAAGTTAGTTACATCCTTAATTAAAAAGTAGATTATCTGTTTCTGTCTATCATTTAGAGTGATATTTCTACCGATTAAAACATCTATAGATTTATTCTCATCTTCAAGACTTTTTACATATTCTTCAAACTCACTAAGGGCTAGTATTATCTTACGAATGGAGAAATCAATAAAGTAAGTCAAATCCTTATTATCCTGTTCAGAATAAATATAGGCATATGTATATTGTTTTTTAGCCCTTTTGAGAATCATAGATATAGGTACAAAAGCTACACCCCAGTAGTCGTTCTTGAAAAGGTACCAATAGAATATAGATCTAGCCATCCTACCATTTCCATCTGCAAAAGGGTGCAGGTACCCCATCCAAAAATGTAATATACTAGCCTTGATTATAGGATGAATAAATTCACTATCATCATTAGCATAGCTAATTAGTCTTTTTAAATGTTCGTCTACAAAATCTCTATCTGGAGCTGTGTGTGCAATTTCTTCTTGGTATATAACACTAATTAAGTCACCCTCGTTACGTATTCTACCGACATCCGCAGGATCATCCAGTGTATCCTGAGTAAGCATAGTATGCATTTCAAGTAGTAACTCTACTGACAACTCTTTGTTTTTAAACTCCTCCTCTATGGCAGACATGGTAATATAATTGTTATAAATCATCTTTTCAGAAGTTGTCCTAGGTTTCTTTTTTTCTGCAATCATTTTTTTGGCATATTTTCTTGTTGTACTGGCACCTTCTAACTGACTAGACGCTATCGCCTCTTCAATTATTCCCCTAGTCATAAACTTTTGCTTTTCTTCACTTGTATTGCTACCTACGATAAACTTGCCACCTATCTTAAGGTCAATCATATGTAAAGATCTCTCGAAATGAGATAGCTTACTGTACGTATAAGGTTGGCCATCCTCATCAATAACTGGAGAGGGCACAGACTTAATCTTCCTAAGAAGCTTTGCTGTAAGCCATGCTTCTTGAGATGTATAATCACCAGGAACCTGTTTATACATTGCTTTATCCCAAAATAAGTACCTTGGACTATCTATACTACTAATATAGGCATTCAAAGAGCTCGAACCGCCAGAAAGGAATTTAGCCATAAACTCTGTTTTAGGAAATTTTTATAACTTGGTTGATTTAAAATAATCGAATCCATAATTATATGTTCAATATATGTTCAATAAGTGTTCATTTGAACATATACTAAATAAACAAAAGAAAAAACGCCCCTTTAGAGGACGCTGTTTCATGTATGGTATACACTACTGGGAGAACTCAAAACCTCCATAGTCAATGACTAGACAGTTTTCAAGACCCTCGCCATTCTAACTACAGCAATTGCCAAGCAGATTACAGCCAAGCCAGTTAGAAGCAATAGTAACGTCATCGTCGAGAGAGTGGCATCCCCAACGGCTATATTAAATCCATACATGTCTTTTAGCGCCTCCGTTTGCGCACCGCTACCTTGGCTTATTTGCATTAAAGTATCAGTAGCAAAAGGTTGCCTGGTAAGCGTCGCTGCCTGCGCAAAGGGAAGTGTATTTATTACATTAGCTACACCAGATGGCAGGGAGCCTACCGGCACATAAATACCCGCCAGAAAACCAACGCTTGTTCCGATAATAATACTCAAAGAGGTGAAGGCGGCCGACGTTTTAACGAATGTCGTAATAAGACACGCGAATGATGAAAATACTGCAGACAGGAAAACGAGAAGTGGTATCAACTGTAATGAATTTTCGAGACCAATAAATTCTCCACCGGAGAAAAGTAGATATACTTGCCCCAGTACAGCAGTGAGTATCGTAAGTAGCGATGAAATAATAATTGAAGCAACTATATAGCTGAGCGTTAGTTTCCACCTGGCTATTGGTGAAACTGCGTAATCTTTCAATCTCCCTTCTGCGCGGTCGCTAATAAATACACTAAAAGCCGCAAGACTCGTTGTAACAGCTGTGATAGTTATAATACCGGCAAATACCCACGAGTTAACGAAATTATTCGCTAGGTTATTCGATAGCGTAGCTACTCCGTCTTGAAGACTGTCGGCCTGAATGCTTCCGAGAAAGAATATATACAATGCGAACATTACTATCGACGAGAGAAGTGCAAAAAATACACTTCCTTTATCTCTAAAGAATACTCGCAGATGCCGTACTACTAGGCTGTTCATAGTAAAACATTCCCTTCGGCCAGTTTTAGGAATACATCGTCCATATTCCCATGCCTAAACTCAAAGTCTTTTAAAAAGGGGTTCAATGTATTTAACATTTCAAGCGCTACATGGCTTGATTCTGGGTTTATCTCAAATACACCACCTTCGATTATAGAAAACGGTATTGCATGTTTCTTTAACGCATCAGCCAATAATCCGCTATCTTTAGCATCTAATCGAAGTATATTCCTACTGTAATCGGCGCGTAACGATTGGGGGGTTCCTGTTGAAACTATTCTGCCTCGATTAAGAATAGCTACCATGTCTGCATTTTCGGTCTCTTCCATGTAGTGGGTAGTCAAAAATACGGTCTTTCCCTGTTTTTTCTGCAGAGTGCGTATAAGTTGCCATACATTTTCACGACTCTGGGGATCAAGGCCTGTTGTTGGTTCATCCAAGAAGAGTATCGATGGGTTATGGAGGAGTGCTCGAGCGATATCTGCTCTACGCTTTTGTCCGCCTGATAGCTTTCCATATCTTTGATCAATAAATTCAGCCATATCAACAAGCTCAACAAGCTCAACAATTCGATTTCTCATACTGGATGCACCTATATACATAGCGCCTCGGACTGCAAGGTTTTCGCGAACGGTTAAAAGGGGATCTAAAAGCGACGATTGGAAAACCACGCCTATATCTTTTTTAATTACTGCGTCGTCTTTGCCGATTTTGTTTCCATTAACATAAATCGCTCCACTTGTAGGTTGCAGTGTCGTCACTATGCAGTTGATAGTTGTGCTTTTACCTGCTCCATTTGTCCCTAAAAAAGCGAAGACAGACCCGGTCGGTACTTCGAACGAAATATCGCGCACTACCTGCGCTTCGCCATAGTTTTTAATAAGGTTTTTAACTGATATCGCAGCTGTCATTGGATTTTAGTATATCAGCACAACAGTGTTACGTATACGCTCTATAGGTTTTGCATTTCATTCAGGGTATAAAATAACCAACTCAATTTACAGAGATGGTTATTAAAAATAATGTTGGTACGCCAGGCATCACGCAACATATACGAGGTGTTATTAAGCGCCGCCGAACCCTTCAAAACTACCAATCCACCAGGGCTGATGAGATAAATATCTCTAGATCAAGTTGCCAGATTATGGAGTCATGAAATCTCTCAAAAAGTAACCGATTGGAGCTTTTTTGAAACAAGCGGACTTTACGCATACGGGTTAATCTATTGTATCTCTTCTACTTATAGCGTAAGAAGAGACGGTAGGATGATGATATTAAAGGCAATGTAGTTAGGTGGAATTCGGCTTCTTATCCTAGAGCCTAGGCAGAGATGCCGATCTGCTGAATATTCTCTCTAGAGTCAGAGAGGATTAGTACCTCTCGATAGAAGAGCAGTTAATATTAGGACTTAGCGGGTTATATGGTGCTGAATTTGGTATGCGGCAGGTTATGTTTGGATTATTATAAAACGCATAACTCTCTATACTTGTCACGGAATTGGGTATAGTGACGCTAGTGAGCTGGTTATTACGAAACGCATCACTCCCTATACTTGTCACAGAATTGGGTATAGTGACGCTGGTGAGCTGGTTATAACCAAGCGCATAACTCCCTATACTTGTCACAGAATTGGGTATAGTGACGCTAGTGAGCTGGTTATTACGAAAGGCAGAACCCCTTATACTTGTCACAGAATTGGGTATAGTGACGCTAGTGAGCTGGTTATTACGAAAGGCAGTATACCCTATACTTGTCACGGAATTGGGTATAGTGACGCTGGTGAGCTGGTTATCACGAAACGCATAATCCCCTATACTTGTCACGGAGTTGGGTATAGTGACGCTAGTGAGCTGGTTAAACTCAAACGCACCACTCCCTATACTTGTCACGGAATTGGGTATAGTGACGCTAGTGAGCTGGTTATAATTAAGCGCATAACTCCCTATACTTGTCACTGCCCTACCTCCTATCTCTTTCGGTATTATGACAACCTTCGGACATTCAGCATTGTTTGAGTAGTCTGTAATAGTTCCAGTACTAGAGTCAAATGTAAAGCAACTAGCTGCAGTCGCTGTGGGGTAGGGTTCCGGCTCTGGTTCTGGTT
>CAYZJK010000001.1:75595-79207 GCA_964479125.1 uncultured Candidatus Saccharibacteria bacterium | reverse complement strand
GTTTACTCTGCGTCGCCAATCTAAAATGTTTAACCTTAATTCTCCCCTATGGTTAAAGTGTGTGTCACCCAACCCTAGTATGACTGATTGGCTAAATTATAACATAAGCCCTATATGCATCACTACTGCAACAACACTATATTAGTGTGGATAACCTACTATGAAGTATAATTACAGGTAATGAAGAGGTTGCGCTACATCACTACCACTACGCCTGACGGTGATTTTCATATTATTATCGATGATCAAGACGTGGCGCTTGCTTCTGGCTTTGGAAAGTTAGAACACCTCATACAAAGACTGCCAGTTAGCAGTGAGGGGTATGCCTTTAGTGGAGCTAAAGGTCATGACTATGAAAGGGCAGTTCAAAAGTACTTCCAAGGAGACTCTGAGGCATTAAGTTCTATTAAGTATCATCAAGACGGCAGTGTCTTTAAGAAAACAGTCTGGTCATCTATAAGTAAAATACCTTATGGTCAGACTGTTTCATATCGTGCACTAGCTGAGGCATATGGTAGTGCTGGAGCAGTAAGAGCGCTCGGTTCAGCCTGCGGGTCAAACCGGCTAATTCTTATTATTCCTTGTCATCGAGTGGTTCGAAGTGACGGTGGATTAGGTGAGTATTACTACGGTCCAGACATCAAGCAGTCACTACTAAAAAGAGAAGGCGCTATTTAACCGAGCTATTTAGTTGGGTTGGTTTTCTAAGCTATCAAACTCAGAGCGCACCCGCTTGTAGCGATCCATGGCATGTTCAAATTGAACCACCCAGCCGGTAACACGTATACTCTTGTATACACCTGATTGCAGGAATTGACCGTCAGTATTGAAAGTTTCAGCAAAGCCCCCATCTCTAACTATTGACTGGTTGTAGCCGTCGATATCTGACCTAGCCTGGCTTAAGTATTCCTCATTACTTGTCACACTAGCGAGATTAACTAGTAGAGTGATGTATTCAGCTCCCCAGTAGCTCCAGATAGTTTCGCCACCGTAATTAGGGACAAATGCTTTAATAACTAGTGGGGCCTCCGCTGGATTGCCAATCTGGTACTTAATTGGCAATGGGTCAGCAAGGCCGTTAGCGTTAATGTAGGCAATTGTTCGCTCAGTTCGCTCTAGATCCTCTGGGTTGGATAGGTCAAGGAAGCCAATGACGTAAGCTAGAAGCCAGTCGCTGCTAAAGCTGTTGTCTTTGATGTCGTTTTTATAATAGCCCTTTTTGTCGTTCCAGTAGGTGTATTTAATATTATTGTGAAGCTGGTTTAGGGTTGTTTGAGAGGTTTGCCTGATACCTAACTCATCTGCTATCTTTAAGGTTTTCCAAAAAACTATATTGTCATAGAAGCTGCCGGTTCTACTAGCTCCGTCTCGGGCGCTGGATAGGTGAATATCAGTTCGAACCATCTTGGTCCACGGATCTTGGACGTGTTTAATGTAATTTCGAACAATCTTCTTAAGGTCTGACTCTCTTTCGGCTAAGATCTGCTGAGCCGCCTTTTGGGTTTGAATTGAATATTTGCCGTCACTGCTAGTAGATTCTTGGCTCAATTTATCTAGTGCATAAAGCAGTCCATAGACAGCATCTGAGCCATAGTCGCCTGGGTGAACTGTCGTGGCTGCAATAGTCCGAGGAGCAACTGGCACTAAAGTGGTTTTTGGCTTATCTCCAGCACTTAGTCCGTCGATCGCAAAAAGAACTGATTGAAGATAGATTCGTTGCCGATTTTCCCAATCTTCCTTAGAGTGAGCGGTATTGGGGTCTAGTAGTTGGTTATAGAAGACTCCTAGATTTCGTGGATAGAGAACACTGAACTGATCGCCAGAAATCAAGTAAGGCTTACTGGGATCAAAGCGCCGGTCATGAATCTCCTCGATAATTTCCTTAGATGTATCTTTCTCAATTGGCGCTCCACCAAAGAAAGTATTTTGAACGATTAAAAATCCACTTCGGTAGTAGCCTAGTAAATCTGATAACGAGTCGGATAAAACGGCAGGCTTATAGACTTGATTATAGCTAATTGAACCATCGGCTTCGACCTTAGTTTCGTAAGGGCTCTTAAATAGATTAGGTGATGCATAGGGATTAACTATATGGAGTCCGAAGTGGAATAAAAGCAAGACCGATATGGTAATCGATGTGCGCCTGAAGCGCAGTACTTTACGCATAGTCCAACGCAGTGGATGGAGTGGGGAAAGTCTGTCGATTGCTTGCAGTGTTTTTGAGTTAGATCGCTTCTGGCGATACCAAGACTTAAAACCAATCTTACTTTCGGTTAAGTCCGCAAGAATCGAAATTATCACTGCCGCCAGTGATATTAAGATATAGATAATAACTATAGTTAACATTCAGTAAGTATTATATAAGCATAAGTAATAATTAGGTAGACCAATTCTGGGTTATTTTCTTCATATAGACTATCTAACGATTGGGTTAATATTCAGGTGAAGAGTGTTGGTATACTCAACATATGGGTTGTTGCCGGGTTAGGGTCGAGCGATAGTTAATGTGATGGCTGCGTCAGTAATGCTGTCTAGTCTTGAGCTTTCTAGGGTGCTGTAGGGAACTAGTGTGGTGCTGTTGGGATTGTTGAAGCAGTCAATCTTAAAGCTTCTGACGTTAGTCTCTAGGGCTACATCAGTTAAACCACAGCCACTATGACAACTAGTTTACTGGTTGATGGTTTGGCCTGAGCGGGCAGGTTGGTTTGTGTTTGGGATCGTTCTTTTATATAGGGTGTCGTTGTCTAGATAGTGAACAGCATTTTTTAGTTTTAGCATTTACACCCCTTAACTTGGTTTGCTTGTGGTTATAGCACTATGTATAAGCGCATACAAATTAAAGTTTGGGCGCTGTATTTACAGAGGTGGGCAAGGTGGTATAAGAAGGTGGGTGTGTTATAATTTGTCTAACGTAAAAGGTGTTCGAAGGAGATTAAGATTATGATGAGCATGGTCAGAACAATTGATAGATACCTGTATAGTTTGTTTCAAAAACTTCCGCATCTATCCACTTCATATAAGCTAGCCTTTGCTAAAGACCTTTGGGTCGCTGCAGTATTATTTTTAATTTTATATACACTTCAGTTGCTAGGCTATCTTGGCTTTCTAGCTTCCTTGCTTTTAGGTGAAGCCAGTCCTTTAAGGGCGACCTTTGCTGTGCCGATTGAGATTATCGGCACACCTGTCGAGGAGCTAGGTATCAGTGTTGTGGTTGTATACACCATCTACCTAGCCTTAATCGTAGGTCTTTTAATTAGGTCTATTAAGCCATTAAAGAATGGTTACCGAGAGGGCTGGCTGTATTTCCTGGCTGTTATCCTACTCGTTTTAGTCGGTTCAATTGTTTCTGCTACTGTTGGTGTGCTAGCCACACAGCAGATAATCACCTCACTAGTAGTAGCGGCGATGCTAGTTTACATCCTTTACGAAGTTAGGCAGGAATTTAAGATTTAGCCCAGTCTGTCTCCAAGCCCCATCTTTAATTGCTTTTTCTACATAAGATGGTATTATATATAACAACCTACAGCCTAGCGTCCGCTAGTGCGAGGTTCGTTCTTTGGAGGTGTTTTCAGTGGGTCTACTCGCTGGAGGTCGTTGCATAGAGTTTCAACC
>CAYZJK010000001.1:43460-75495 GCA_964479125.1 uncultured Candidatus Saccharibacteria bacterium | reverse complement strand
TATACTTCTTATAGAAAGAAAAAGGAGTAAACGTGACTATACCAAGTGTAGAAGAGCTTATTTTAGTGGCTGAAGACAATTCGTTGTTTCAGTCTCTCTTTATTATATTTATCGCACTTTTAGTTCAGATAGCTCTACGCCCAATTATGAGGCTGGTGGTTAAGTCGACAATTCAAAAGCGGCGCTACACCAAGAAGGCTGATCTCGAGAAAAGACAAGAGACTATCTACAGTGTATTAATTACCGCCTCCTTAGTGATTGTCTGGTTCGTGACGGGGCTGATGGTTCTGGATCGCCTAGGCGTTAATATTGGAGTATTAATGACCGGTGCTGGTTTATTCGGTGTCGTCTTTGGTTTTGGTGCTCAGAAGGTTGTTCAGGACTTCGTGTCTGGTTTCTTTGTGATTGGTGAAAACCAGTATAGGGTGGGTGATATTGTTCAGCTGCAGGTTAACGGCACAGCTATCAGCGGAACTGTTGAAGAGCTAACTCTTCGTGTCACTAAGTTGCGTGACCTAGATGGTAATCTTCATGTGATTAGCAACGGTTCATACCAAGCGGCAACTAACCTTAGTTATAAGTACGCTAACGTAAACGTTGATATAACAATTGGATTTACTGAGGATGTAGATAAGATTGAAAAGATTATCAATCGTGTCGGTGAATCGATGAAAGAAGATGCGGATTGGGGTGAGGTTATCTTTGAACCAATTCAATTCTTAAGGATTAATGAGTTCTTAGAGCACGGCATGCAGATTAAGTCGCTTGGTAAAGTTGAACCAGCTGAGCAATGGGCGGTGTCTGGAGAGTTTAGAAGGCGTATTAAGCGTGAATTTGAGAAGGAGGGTATAGATATACCTTACCCGCGAATTGTTATTTCAGAAATACCTCGCGAGGCTATCAACCAGAAGCTTCCACGCACAAAAACTAAAGCATAAGCATGGTATAATAACCCCTGTATGTTCAGTCTAACTATGTACATAGCTTCTTTCTTGGTTCTTGTCGGTGCTATTACCGTTGGCTACCTTTTTGTAAAGATGCCTGGCATTCGCAAGACATTCCTGCCTGCTAGTGTGGCAGGAGGCTTAATGCTGCTAGTGTTGGGCCCCGAAGTGTTAGGAGTGTTTCCAGGGTCGCGTCCGATCGAGGGCGCTTTTTACGAAATCTGGGAGCCTCTACCTGGGCTACTAATTAGTGTTATCTTTGCGATGCTGTTCTTAGGAAAGCCACTTAGGTCTTTAAGAGGCATGTGGAAGTTGGCTGCACCTCAGGCCGCTTTTGGTCAGACTATTGCCTGGGGTTACTATGCAATTGGTGGTGCGGTGGTGTTATTTATCTTAGGCCCATACCTAGGGGCACATCACTTAACGGCGGCTCTTCTAGAAATTAGCTTTGGCGGTGGACATGGCACGGCGGCTGGCTTGGCGCCTGTTTTCGAGGAGTTTAATTTCCAGGCAGGGCAGGAGATGGCTGTAGCTATGGCGACGACCAGCTTATTTATTACGCTAGCTATAGGTTTTATTGCCGTCAATATCGCTAGGCGTAAGGGTATTATTCGTGAGCGTCCAACTCCCTATCAGCAAATTAAAGGCATGGTTTATCATCGGAGGATTGTAGCTGAACTAGACCGAGCTGGTATTTCTCTTCGTGAAGAGCTAGGTGTTTGGAATGTCCTACGTCATACCGTCTTGATTATCTTTAGCACAGCTCTTGGATATGGAATACATGCGGCCTTGATGTTTATTGAGAATAACACTTGGGCTCATTATGATATTAAAATCTTTGGCTACATGCCAACCTTTGTCTTCTGTTTATTTAGCGGTATGATCGCTCAGTCGATCTGGGTGAGAATGGGTTTTAAGGTATCTCGTCCACTAGTTGATCTAATAAGTGGTGGCGTGCTAGCTATTCTAGTCTCAACTGCGATTGCTACTATGAAGCTAGGTTTCCTAGCTGAAGACGGATTAATTTTCCTAGGTATCGTTCTTACTGGTGTGGTTTGGGTACTGTTCTGCTTTGTGGTGTTGGCAAAGCACATGTTCCCAAGAGATTGGTTTACCAATGCGATTATTACTGTCGGCCAGGCAATGGGTACAACAGCCACGGGTTTGCTGTTTGCTAATATTGTTGACCCGAAGCAGCGCACCGGAGCGGTTGAGAGCTTTGGCTATAAGCAACTAATGTTTGAACCGATTGTTGGCGGGGGCTTAGCTACAGCTCTGTCGATGCCGGCTATTATATTCTTGGGCTTGCCGACCTTTACCGTGATTGCCGCCTGTGTTTGTGTTGCCTGGATGGTGTTTGGGCTAGTGTCCTTTAGGAAAAGGGCGTAAAATAGTAACAGTATGAATGAGTTCTTCATTTCACTTATAGCAGACTGGTTGGTCTTCGTCGTAGTTATAGTAGCTACTGTCGTGATGTTAGTTTTTGTACCAAATAACAAGAAGTATGAAGTCTACACACGGGTGTTGATTGCTGGGTTGATATCTTACTTTACTGCCAAGGTGTTAGCGGTGCTGTATCAGCCAACTGGCATGCGACCATTTGAACTGATGGGAGTCGATCCGCTTGCTTCGTATCTTCCTAATCCAGGCTTTCCGTCTGACCACACTGTGTTTGTCTGGACGATTATGTTTGCAGTTTGGTACGCCGTTAAGGATTGGCGAATGAGATCTCTAATGCTGGCGCTTGCGGTGTCTGTCTCATTGGGGCGGGTGATCGCTTTAGTGCACGCACCGGTTGATGTTTTTGGCGGTATTCTAGCAGCTTTCATCGGTGCTATCTTCTATCTACCAGAGTCACACTTGTTTACAAAGAAACGAAATATAGTATAATATTTATTAATTGTAAATAACTAAACAGAGGACGGATTCCAGATATGACCGATTACGTAGTAGAAGCTAAACCGACCATCATTGAACAGTCGCGAAATACAATCTTTAAGATAGCCGCTATCGGTTTTGTTGCCGGTCTTCTAACTTACGGGCTAGCGCTTCTACTTCAGCACTATGTTCTGAAGAATTTAATCTGTAATGGTGATGCTTACTGTTCAGATGGTGTGATGTTCTCAGGTAATATCGCTTCTATTGTAATCTCTATCTTCGCTGTCCTAGCGCTAGTTGGAATTGCTAGCTATCGACCACTACTTATCGTGCTGGCTTCAGTAGTGAGCCTTTGGGGTCTATCTACTTGGCTCGCACCGCTTAGCGAAGTTGAGTCAGCTATTTGGTATGGAGTAGCCTTCATGCTTGCTTACGTTACATTTGCATGGCTAGCTCGCATCCGCAATATACCTATCATGGTGATTGCTATCGTAGTAGTAGTGATTGCACTACGCGTTGTCTCTATTTACGCTTAATCTAGCGTATCTATCTTAAGCATAAGCATCTAGAGTATACTGGTTGTATATGATGTATGTTTTAATTTTCGCGATAGCTGGGCTTCTAGTTGCCCTTATAATTACACTGGTAATAACCCTTAAGCAATCAGGTAATAAGTCTCAGGAGCAAACCCTAGCTAATCAAGTCGAGGTACTGCAGCGCACTCTTGAGATGCTTAAACACGACTTCAATGATCAGCTGGAGTCTAATAATAAACGAATGCAAACCTCAGTTCAGCATCAGCTAACTGAAAGCGCTAAGATCATCCGTGATGTTAATATTCGCTTAACTAAACTAGATGATACTAATCGTCGGGTGGTTGATGTGGCTGACGAGCTCAAGACTCTGCAAAACGTACTCCAAAATCCTAAGCAGCGCGGCGTGTTTGGTGAGTTTTATCTTGAGAGTGTTTTAGAGAACGTCTTATCGCCAAAGCAGTATAAGATGCAGTATTCTTTTAAGAATGGTGAGATTGTTGATGCGGTTGTGTTTCTAGATGGTGACATGATTCTACCAGTTGATAGTAAGTTTAGTTTAGAGAACTATAACCGAATGGTCCGAGCTGAGACTAAAGATGAAAAGATGGCCCTTATGGGTAAGGTGAGAAATGACCTTAAGGCCAGAATTGATGAAACAAGTAAATATATCCGGGCTGAAGAAAATACCATGGATTTTGCCTTTATGTTTATTCCAAGCGAAGCACTTTACTA
Source organism: uncultured Candidatus Saccharibacteria bacterium (assembly GCA_964479125.1). Lineage (GTDB taxonomy): Bacteria > Patescibacteriota > Saccharimonadia > Saccharimonadales > Saccharimonadaceae > CAYZJK01. The sequence goes on along the minus strand of CAYZJK010000001.1, from coordinate 71,405 downwards.
CGACGTATTGATTGGCGACGTTGGTGTAGGCGCTGGCTCACGTGACCTACTTGAATACGCCTATAGTCAGAAGCGAGTTATCATAGTAAGTCCAACTAGCTTCATGGCTTATCTGCAGACAGTACTGCAAGGTCTACGTAGCCTGCAGATTGAAAAGCAAGCCAAAGAGATTCAGCAGCGTGTGGGCTTGCTGGGGCGCCATATCGCCTCTTATGAGGAGTTGATGCATAAGCTGGGCGGAAGTTTATCAACAACTGTTAATCACTACAATAACGCCCATAAAGAACTTAAGAAGATTGATAAGGACGTAGTTAAGATCGCTGAGACTAATCCGACAGTTGAAGCATTAGAGGTTGATCGACCACAGCGAGACGCTTAGCTACCTCGATCCCGTTGCTTGCTTGGCGCTAGCGAGTCTTCTGTGTAGGAAGTATATGACATGAGAGTCTAAAGTATTGGTATGCACCTAAAGATATAGACAGGTTATATAGATAACAAAAATACCCTCCCAATCGGGAGGGTATTTAGTTTGAGGTGAAGTAAGATTACTTAACTTCTTCGCCTACAAATTCGCTTTCAGCGCGTAGTGTGTCATAGACAAAGAATCCAATAACACCACCTAGAATTGGGGCCACAATGTAAACTAGGAATGGCCATAGCTGAGTTTGAATGTTAGCCCAGTCGACTGCATTTAGAGTAAGTGCAGCTGCAGGGTTTAGGATTACGTTTGCACCAACGTATGATGCAGCAGTAGATGCTACTACTAGAGCAAGCATGAATCCGAAACCAACTGTTAGACCGGCTGTAACTCGGTCAGTCTTCTCACGTAGAACACTAGCGAATGCTACACCGAAGATAGCTGCACCAAGTAGTTCTGCGAAGAATACGTAGATGTGCTTGTCGGATAGAGTTGATAGATCTACGACGCTAAATAGTGAAGCGGCTGTAGCTGCGCCACCGTACATAGCTGCGTCTGGGTCTGGAGCAGGAGCTGCGTCTACGAATGCAGACATAGCTACTAGAGCTACCATAGCACCTAGAAGTTGAGCGATAACGTAAGCGATTGCTCGTGCACCCTTGATCTTTCGTGTTGCCCATGCACCAACTGTTACTAGAGGGTTAAGGTGAGCACCTGATAGAAGACCTAGGAACATAACTAAAGCCACTAGTGAGAAGCTTACGTAGATAGGTTCACCGCGTGACAGTACGATTACGCTAGCCAGAATAAATGTTCCGATAAACTCTGCAATAGAAGAGCTCATTAGCGGAGACTTGGTTGCGAAAAAGTCTTTCTTGTCTTTCTTTGGTGAGACCTTCTTTGCTACAACTCGTGTTTTAGTAGTAGCTGCTACAGGGTCTGCAGTAGATACGGTCGCCGTCTTGGTCTTCTTAGTAGCTGTTTTAGCCTTAGAAGCCTTGGCGGTTGAAGTGGCTTTCTTTGCTGCCATTCTGATTCCTCCTTTAGTTGAAATATAGGCTTAGTATATCATAGACCTCAAGAGCGGTGCTATAATAAGGGTTATGGCATTATATATACGAAAAGACGACCATCGATCTAAGCTTCAAGAGGAGATAGCAGCTGATTTACGTGCTAAAGCTGCCGCTCGCGAAAAAGGTGAGGCAATAGACGATAATAACCTGAAGTTAGAGCATGATGCGCACGAAAACTATCTAAAGAACTCAAAAGCGTCGACTAAAATGCTTGGAGTTTGGCTTGCTTTAGGTATCGTTGGAGTGGCGGTCGTTATCTACTTAGTTATCCAGTCGTCCTAGTCGCTCATCTGTTAATGGTGTATATTATTTAGTAATGAATGATATACAGGCAGTTAAGGACAAGTTACTTTTAGAGGTAGGCAAGAGCACTGAGCCGAAAGAGGTTTTAAGGCATCCTGAGCTTCGAAAGTTATATCAGTTAATTGGCAAGGCTGAGCCTAGTCAGAAGGCTGAGATTGGAAAACAAATTAATGAAGTAAAGCAGGCGCTTGAGGCGGCTATTTCAGAACGTGAAGAGAAGCTTGCTGTTGAGGACGAAGATGAGATAGATGTAACGTCTCAGATGGATTTTAACGCGCCTAGACCTACGCTACTTGGTGCTGATCAATCTTCAGTTCATCCTTTAATGAAAGAGATCGAAGTACTTTCAAATATCTTTATGCGAATGGGTTATCATATTGAATCTTCACGCGAGATTGATAACCAATACAACATGTTTGAAACCCTTAACTTTCCAAAAGATCATCCAGCTCGAGATGACTACGATACTTTTATGACAGAGCAGCGTGACGCTAATGGCGACCAGTTAATTGCTCCAGCTCATACCTCGACAATGCAAAACCGCATTTTAAGAAAGTACCGAGACAACCTAGAGCAAGGTAAGCCAATTGCAGCGGCTGTGCCCGATCGAGTGTTTAGGAATGAAGACCTAGATGCAAGACATGAGCACACCTTCTATCAGGTTGAAGGTATGTATGTGGCTGAAGGTGTACATGCTGGCATGCTCATCGCTACCTTACAGGAGTTCTTAGAAAACTACTACCAGACCAAACTTGAGGTTAGGGTTAATCCATTTTACTTCCCGTTCACTGAACCTAGCTTTGAGTTCTCTCTGAGCTGTCCTTTCTGTAAGGGAGAAGATAAGTCATGTCGAATCTGTAGCGGTGAAGGCTGGATTGAACTACTTGGCTGCGGCATGATTCATCCTAACGTACTAAAGGCAGCTGATATTGATCCAGAGAAGTACACTGGCTTTGCTTTCGGTTGTGGTATTGATCGTCTTGTGATGATGAAAGAGGCAATTGAGGACGTAAGGCATTTTGAATCAGCAAAGCTTGAATTTTTGAGGCAGTTTTAATGAAAATTAGTTTAAATACAGTAAAAGAATACACCAATATTGACTGGGACACTCCTGAGTTAATAGATAAGATTAGTGGCCGACTAGGTGCAGTTGAAGGGTATGAAAACCTTGGTGAGATGTACGGTGAGAGCTATATCGTTCGAGTCGTTAAGGCTGAGAAGCATCCTAACGCTGATAAACTTAGTGTTTGTCTAATTGATGATAATGGCGCTAATAAGAATGTTGAACGAAACAGCGATGGGTTAGTCGAAGTAGTTTGTGGCGCACCAAACGTTAAAACAGGAATGTTGGCGGTCTGGTTGCCACCAGGGGCAACAGTTCCATCAAGCATAGCTTCAGGCGATCCGTTTGTATTGTCGGCTCGACCACTAAGGGGTGTAACCAGTCACGGTATGTTAGCTTCGATGGCTGAAATGTCTCTAGGTGATGACCATTCTGGCATTATTGATATCACTAATGAAGAGGTTGAAGTAGGCGGTTCATTTACTGAAGCCTTCGGATTAAATGACTTAATCTTAGAAATTGAAAATAAGATGTTTACGCATCGACCTGACTGCTTTGGTCTTCTTGGTATCGCAAGAGAAGTAGCGGGTATACAGCATAAGCAGTTCAGTAGTCCAAATTGGTATAGTGCTGAGCCTGAATTCGAGACTAGTGATCAACTGAGTTTAACTATCGGTAATGAAGCTGGTGATAAGGTTCCGCGCTTTATGGGTGTGGCCCTTGATGAGGTTCAAGTTGCTCCAAGCCCTATGTGGCTAAAGGTATTCTTAGCTAAGCAGGGTGTGCACTCTGTTAATAACGTAGTCGACATCACAAACTACGTTATGCTCCTAGCTGCTCAGCCGATGCACGCTTACGACTACTCTAAGGTAGCTGGTGCTAGTCTAACTTCTCGATTCGCTAAATCTGGCGAAGAGGTTAAGCTACTAAACGGTAAGGACTATAAGTTACAAGAAGATGACATTGTCATTGCTGATGCTAATGGAGCGGTTGGCGTTGCTGGCGTCATGGGTGGAATTGGTACTGAAGTGCAGTCTGATACAAGTCAAATCATACTCGAAGTGGCTAACTTTGATATGTATGCGGTCCGCAAGACCAGTATGAGACACGGTCTCTTTACCGATGCTCTGACTAGATTTAACAAGGGTCAGTCACCGCTACAGACCGATCGCGCTATTAATTTAGCAATTGAGCTACTAGAAAAGTATGCTGGAGCTAAGGTTGCTTCTAGGGTTGAGGACATTAAAACTAACTTGGATGAAATTAAACAGCCAGTTAAGCTAGAAGTAGGTTTTATTAACGAGCGCCTTGGTCTTGAACTGACTGCTAGCGAAGCTGCTGACCTACTTATTAACGTAGAGTTTGCAGTTGAAGTAGAAGGCGACAGTATCTCTGTTACGCCGCCATTCTGGCGCACGGATATAGAAATAAAAGAAGATGTAGTTGAAGAGGTCGGTCGACTGTATGGCTTTGATCGACTGAGGCGAGAGCTACCAGTCGCGCCAACTACTCCGGTTGAAGAAAATCAACAGCGTAAGTTGAGGCAAGATCTTCGTCACATCCTAAGTGGCATGGGCGGCAATGAAGTCTTAACATACAGCTTCGTTCACGAAAGGGTATTAAAAGCCGCCAATCAACCAGTTGGGCGAGCATTCAAGATTACTAATGCACTTAGTCCAGATCTTCAGCACTACCGCCTAACGGTTCTTCCGAGCTTACTTGATAAGGTTCACGCTAACGTAAAGGCAGGCTTTAGCTCATTTATGATTTATGAGTTTGGTAAGGGTCATGACATTGAAGGTAGCTATACCGAAGACTTGCCAGATGAGCCGCAGTACTTAGATATTGTCTATACGAGTACAAAGTCTCAAAAGGGCGCTGCCTTTTATGTTGCCCGTTCTGTAGTTGATCAACTATCAGCTAAGCTGGGTGTCGATATAGTTGTAAGTCCGGTTGAGTCATCAGATCAGTCTCTAGTGCTCAGACCACTACATTCTAAGCGACGAGCAGTGATTACGACTAGTGAGGGTCGTCTCCTAGGTTATATTGGCGAAATCGCTCTTTCAACTCGCCGAGAGTTTAAGCTCCCAGACTATACTGCAGCCGTGTCTATTAATCTTGATGTCCTCGAAGAGGTTGTGCGTCAAGCAGGGTCACGTTACGTGCCTTTATCAAGATTCCCGAGTGTCTACCGAGACGTATCGCTAAAGACCAGTCTGGATGTGACTACGCTAGAAATTGAGCAAGTGGCTAAGCAAGCTATTGAGGAAGCAACAGCTGGTACTGAGACGGTTATTAAGTTTGAAGTAACTAGTCTGTTTAAACCAGATGATGCCGAAACTCGCAACACTACACTACACTTCACCTTAACTCCGTACGGAGACACCCTTAAGGGTGAAGATGTGACTGAGTTAATGGATAAGATTACCTCTAAGTTAACGCAGGAGCTGAGTGGAGAAGTAGTCTAAATAAACTCTCACCTGAAAGTTACACAACTAAATAGGAGCCTAGAATTAGGCTCCTATTTGCTTTACTCAAGCGGTCAGACTTGTTTAGTGGACTTCACCGTCCTGTTCAGTTTTGCCAACTGGCTCTTCAATCTTGTAGACTTCTTTGCTCTTGCTGCGGCCTTCGTTATCTACTTCGTAGACTAGTGCGCAGCCTTGGATCATTTCCATTTCGCCAATCTCAGAATCTGAGATGTCTTCGATGTACTTAATCAATGACCTAATAGAGTTACCGTGGGCAACCACTACGATGTTTTGGCCGTGCCTTAGGCGAGGAAGGATGATGCGGAGGTAGAACGGAATAGTTCTCTCATAAACATCCTTGAGTGACTCGCCGCCTTCAACCGGGCCATCCCAGCTTCGTCTTAATTCGGTGTAAGCCTCTTCACCGATAATCTTCTTGATATCGTTCTTGCGCATGCCGGTATAGATACCATAGTCGCGCTCGTTAAGTGCACCGCTAGACTCCATTCGTAGATTGAGCTGCTGGGCACCATTCATAAAGGCTTCAATAGTTTCCTTGGTGCGAACTTGTTGAGAAATGTAGGCGTAGTCAAAGATGATATCTTTGCAGAGTCTACCAATCTTAGCTGATTCTTTTATACCAGCTGGGGTTAAGTGAACGTCTGTTGTGCCGGTCCACTTACCAAGTGCATTCCATTCACTTTGGCCATGTCGAACAATCACTAGCTTGCCTGAGCTACTCGGCTTATCGACTCGGTTAGGAGATAGGCCGTACCAGAAGTCGATAATATTCTTAGTGGTCACCTCATTAATATGCTTAATTGAATTGGCAGTATTAAATGCAGTGTGAGGTGTAATGATTACGTTCTTCATTTGACGTAGGGCAGACACCTCTGCAATGTGAAGATAGCTCTCTGGTGAGGCAGCCTTTTGAATCAGGTTTTGCATAATTGACTCAGTGTGAACGAAATCTTCACCTTCGAACGTATCTAGTCCGGCAGCAGATATGTGACCTGATCTTAAGCCATCAATTAAAGCTCGGTTTTCAACCAGTCCACCGCGAGCAGTATTGATTAGTATTACACCACGCTTCATGCGCTCAACTGAACCCTTGTTAATTAGATGGAAGGTTTCAGGCGTCAGATTGGTGTGAAGAGAGACAATATCACTCTTTTGTAGAAGTGTATCAAAGTCGGTGTAGTGTACGCCGTGGTGATTTGCTAGGTCGGTGTTCGGACGAGGGTCGTGCGCTAGAACATGCATGCCAAAGCCGCGTGCAATCTTAGCGGTAGCTGATCCAATTTTACCGGTGCCAATTATACCAATAGTCTTGCCCTTTAGGTCGGTACCAGTGGAGGCGGCGAGTGAAAAGCTGCCACCCTTAACCTGCTTAAAGATTGAGTCTAGTTTTCTAACTAGCGATAAGATGAGAGCAAAGGCGTGTTCAGCTACTGCACTCTCACCATAGCTAGGCACAACTGTAATTGAGATGTTGCGGTCATAGGCATGATCTAGGTCGATATGATCATAGTCTGAAGCTCTAACTGCAATAAGTCGCAGCCGTGGCATCTTGTCCATAATCTCTTTGGTGATCTTGCTACCCATAAACACTGAGATAACCTCCGCGTTAGGGTTGATGTTCGTCTCATTAATTGTATCTGATTCATACGTCCAGTAATGATCAGTGTTCCTGAGCGCTTCACTTAACTGAAATCTGTCGACTGGTGAGGTTTCATAAAAAGCAATTACTGCCATATTTATTTAGCCCCAAACGGATGAGCTAGCCTTAAGCTTGGTTCCGTTTCAGAGATGCGAAGGATCTCGTTATACTTAGCAATTCGATCGGTCCTTGAAAGTGAACCGGTCTTAATTTGCTCAGTACCTAAACCAACGGCTAGGTGAGCAATGGTGGTGTCTTCTGTTTCGCCTGATCGATGAGACATAACAGTCCGCCAGCCAGCTGCTTGAGCCCTTTTAACTGAGTTAATGGTTTCGGTTAGCGTACCGATTTGATTTGGCTTAATCAGAATAGAGTTGGCTGAACGTTCGTTAATCGCCCGGTCTAGTAGAGATTGGTTAGTCACTAGTAGGTCATCACCTACGATCTGGATTTGACTACCGAGTCGGTCGGTCATAACATGCCAGTTTAGCCAGTCATCTTCAGCTAACCCGTCTTCAATTGAGATGAGAGGGTAGCGCTGAGTTAATTCAGATAGCCAGGAGATCATGTCATTGGCGTTAATGTGACGATCTTCAGACTCTAGATGGTATAGTCCGTCGCGGTGAAATTCACTGGCAGCTACGTCTAGTGCTAAGCTAATGTCTTTACCTGGTGTATAGCCAGATCGCTCAATTGCCTGCATGATGTATTCAAGTGGTTCAGTGTTGCCTCGAGTTACACTAGGCGCATACCCACCTTCGTCACCAACTGTGGTCATGTAATTATTTTCGCGAAGAATTTTAGCTAGGTTATGGAAAGTTTTAGTTCCCATTTCTAGAGCTTCAACGAAATTATGAGCACCAATTGGTACGATCATAAACTCCTGAATATCAGTACTGCCGGCTGCATGTGATCCGCCATTCATAACGTTCATCATTGGTAGCGGTAGACTAACTCGTTCTTCAGAGTGGGTCATTTCAGCTATGTAGCGATAGAGTGGTTTGAACTGAGCATTAGCTGCTGCTTTAGCAGTGGCTAGACTGACCGCTAGGATAGCATTCGCACCTAGATTAGCTTTATTAGAGGTACCGTCAAGGTCACGTAAAACCTGATCAAGACCTCGCTGATCGAAGGCATTGAAACCTTGAAGTGCATTTGCAATTTGATTGTTGATGTTGTCTACGGCTTTGGTGACAGCCTTGCCGCCGAAGCTTTCGCCGCCATCACGCAGTTCTACTGCTTCGTGTGTGCCAGTGCTTGCTCCGGAAGGAACTGCAGCTCGACCCATGGCTCCGTTTGAGAGGTAAACATCGGCCTCAACAGTTGGGTTGCCGCGGGAATCTAAAATTTGACGCCCCTTAATTTTAGAAATACTTATGCTTATCATGTAGGTATCATATCAAATTTCAAGGTGGTATAATAGCTTCAATGAAGGAAATTTCGAGACTGTTCGCGTACACCGTAGGTTTACGTAAATATATTATTTTTATTGCCTCTGCATCCATCTTGATCGCCCTGGTAGGCATGGCAGCGCCATTCATTATTAAGTTCGCAACTGATGAAGTTGTGGCAATGGTGTCAGGAGACTTAGTCTTTGAAAATAGTACGCTGCCGGTGCTGATTGGTCTACTGTGCTTAAGTTATGCAATGGTTGCGCTCATCCATGGTATCAATGGCTATGTTGGTGATATGTTAGCGGCTAGGATGCGAAAGCAGCTGAGCGAAGCTTACTACACACACCTCCTAGCTCTGCCGCAGCAGTATTATGATGAGGAGACTACCGGTAAGGTTATTAATCGGCTTAATCGAGCGATTGCTGACGTGATTAGGTTTGTAAATGTCTTTAGTAACAATCTGTTACAGATGCTGCTCACAGTTACTGTCTCAATTGGAGTAATGTTTTGGTATAGCTGGGAAATTGCGCTTGTCGTAGCCGTTCAAATTCCAATCTATATTTATCTAACTGCCTTAACAAGCAAAAAATGGCAGCGTTACGAAAAACATAAGAATGAGCACTTAGATATTTCTAGTGGCCGGTTTGCTGAAGTAGTCGGGCAAATGCGTCTAGTTAAGAGCTTTAGGTCTGAGAAGCGTGAATTTAATAAATTTACTAAACATTACGACGAGGTAGTCGATACCACTAATAGTCAGTCTAGGTATTGGCACACGATGGATGTTATTCGCTCGATGGTGCGAGTGCTGGTCTATACGATTGTGTTTGCTGTACTGTTTTACCGTACTTCTCAGGGTGAATACAGTATTGGTGACATGGTGCTTCTAGTTACCCTGCTACAGCAGACTAGTATGCCACTACAGAATATGAGCTTCTTTGTTGATCTGTATCAAAGAGCGGTGGCCAATAGTCGGGACTATGCTGAGGTTATGAGCGAGAAGCCAGAAGAGGTGGTAGCTGGTGGCCGCAGCTTGAAGGTGGAGAAGGGTAGGGTAGAGTACCAAGACGTTTCATTTGCCTATAACGATAAGGAAACTGTTCTGAAGGATATTAGTTTTACTATAAGGCCTGGTCAAAAGTTAGCGCTAGTTGGTGAGAGTGGAGGTGGTAAGACTACTATTTCTAATCTGTTGATGAGGCTCTATCGACCACAAGAGGGTAAGATTCTAATCGATGATGTCGATATCAATACTGTATCGGTTAAGAGTCTACGAGATTCAATTGCGACTGTTTTTCAGGACGCTACGTTATTTAGCGGCACTATCAGGGAAAATATTGCCTACGGAAGGCCTGGTGCGACTCAAGAAGAGCTAGAGTCGGCAGCACGATCAGCTAATGCACTGAAGTTTATTGAGAGTCTTGAAAAAGGGTTCGATACTGAGATAGGTGAGCGTGGCATCAAGCTAAGCGGTGGCCAGAAGCAACGCATCTCAATTGCTCGAGCAATCCTAAAAGATGCACCGATTCTTATTCTTGATGAGGCTACTAGTAGCTTAGATAGTCGAGCTGAACACGAGGTCCAGAAGGCGCTAGATCGACTAATGAAGGGACGGACTACTTTAATTATTGCTCATCGTCTCAGTACGATTGCAGATGTCGATACTATTGTTACTCTTAAAAATGGTACGATCGATGAAATTGGCAGCCCAGCTAAGCTTGCCAAGACTGATGGTATATATGCACAGCTACTTAAACTGCAAACCGTTACGTCTGAGTCAGCTCGTGAGAAGCTAGCATCGTTCGATATCAAGCATTAGCCTATGTTATAATTAACATAATAAAATTCAGGAGGTATTTTTCAGATGGCCACATCTAAAACGCAGAGGATTGGCATTCTTGTCATCGCAGTAGTAATGGTAATTGGTACTATTTTCTCTTTCTTTGCAGTTATTCTACAAAACAGCAACGCTCAGATTGATGCGAATCGGGCAGCCGAGCAGCAAGAGGAGCTACAAAAAGAGTACGAGAAGTACAACGAAGAGGTTGTAGCTTATCAAGATAAGGTTCAAAAAGAGAACGAAGAAATTGAAAAGAAGTACGGTCCTATTATTAAGAAGTATGAAGACCGACCAGCTAAATTTGACGACAAAGGTGTTACCGAATTAAAGATTGATGACTTAGAAAAGGGCGATGGTGCCAAGGTAGAGGATGTCGAATCAGTTCGCGCTTATTACATCGGTTGGAATAAGGACGGCAAGGTATTTGACTCATCTATTAACGAAGATGGTAGTTTCCAGCCGCCAATCGGTATCGCTGATACGATTGAAGGTTGGCAAAAGGGTGTAATCGGTATGAATATCGGCGGCGTTAGAGAGCTAACAATCCCAAGTGATATGGCATACGGTGACCAAGAAGTAAGCGATGACATTCCAGCTAACTCAGTTCTGCGTTTCGTAGTGGTGGCTTTACCTCCTAGCGAACTAGAGCAGCAGCCTGAGATGTCTGATCGGCTAAACGAGCTTCTAAATGAAGCGATGTCAGGTATGGCACGATAAGGCTAGTATATATCTAAATAAAATAACCCTTCTAGTGAGGGGTTATTTTTTCATTTTGCTTAAAAATTCTATAGCCTTAGCTGGGTAGTCAGTGATAACACCATCGAAGCCCTCTCTGGCCGCTATCTGGAATCCCTTGGTGCGATTTACTGTATAGACGTAGGTGTGTACACCGATCCGACGCGCCACAATAGTTGCGATCGGATGAGTTGCCTGCTTGAAGAACCCAACTGCACTGAACCTTAGCTTACGGTGGTACCAAAAGTATGTGAATGGAACTCGTTGGTGAATCAGGGCGATTTGCACCTTATCGCTTAGTCGTCTAGCCTCTCTAAGTTCACGTATCTTAAAAGAAGAGATGAAGAAATATTTCCAGTCTTCCTCGTCTTTAATGAAGTCGCTCGCTATAAGACTGACAACTGCTTTACCGGTATTCTTACTCTTAACTTCAAAGTTGAAGTAGGTTTTCTTCCAGTAGAGTTCTAGCACCTCACCTAATGATGGTACGGGCTGGTCAGCAGTTAGCTGCTTTAATTCGTAGAATGATATTTTAGAAACCGTCTTTTTGATGCCGTGGGTCCGGGTGAGTGTGGGGTCGTGCAGTAGAACTGGTACTCCATCCTGAGTGATTTGGATATCAATCTCAACGCCATCAGCACCCTGGCTGATGGCATCTTCAATAGCGGCGATAGTGTTCTCAGGAGAGGTTTTCTTAACGCCGCGATGTCCAAAGACTAACATGTTTATAGTATACTAGAGGTATTAGACATTCGGTGAATAAAGGAGATTAAATGGCAGACTTTAATGCAGTGCTAACCCCAGGTGACTACGAAAACGGACTTGTTAATGTAGTAAATGAAATTCCAGCTGGTAGCAACCACAAGGTTGAGTGGAATCGAGACGTAAAGGCTTTTATGATTGATCGTGTAGAGCCAAAGATTTTTGCTAAGCCTACTAACTATGGTTTCATCCCACAAACTCTAGATGAGGATGGCGACGAACTAGACGTGCTACTAGTTACAGATGAGCCAGTATCTACCGGCGTATTCTTAGAAGCCAAGATTATTGGCGTAATGAAGTTTGTTGACGACGGTGAAGTTGATGACAAGATTGTAGTAGTTCCAGCAGACGACCGACACACTGGCAATGCTATTAATTCTCTAGAGGATCTGCCACAGCAACTCATTCGTCAGATTGAATTCCACTTCAACCATTACAAAGATCTTAAGAAGCCAGGTACTACCGAAGTTGTTTCTTGGGGTGATGTAGAAGAAGCAAAGGCAGTTATTAAAGAATCAATCGAGCGCTGGAATAATCAATAGTGCAAGATGAGCGAATTGTAAAGCTGCTGATTAGACGACCGGATGATACCTATTTAGTATTAAAACGTGATCGTCCAGGCGCTTTAGGTTCAATCTATAGTCTACCTGGAGGGGTGGTTGACCCTTCACTGGGAGATATTAGGTCATTAGATGAATGGTTAGATGATAACCTGAATATGATGCTCTTTACCGAATCGGCTACCCTTACGGGTGAAGATACGCAGTATGTCCCAGGTGAAGGTCTTAAGGAGAATATTCTCTATCTTCTGTTCGACCAAAATATGAACCGCTACGTTCCGCCAACTGACGAGTATGTGTCTCACGAGTGGCGTAAGCGCGACGAGTTGAGGATCTTTGACCCAATCTGGCAAGGATTAGTTCAAGTGGCAATAGATTTCTACTCACCGCCAGGTGACCTACGCTAGATATTGTAGAGCAGGTCGGAGGCAAAAAGTCCGCCACTGCAATACGCGTAGCGGACTTAGGGTTTTGAGAGTATAGATCGCATATATTACGATGTTACTATTTTAATTCGAGAGAGGTAAACGTTGCTTTTTGGCTTCTGGATGTAGTTGCTTTCTACTTAACTATCCCCTTTGTGTTATCCCATTCAAGTACACATTCACTACTTGCATTGTAGCATTCTACAATTTTTTCAATTGACCTACGATTATCAGCACGAGCCTCATTGACAAGCTCTATAGTCTCCCATTGGGCAGCATTTTCATTGTTGGGTGCGGCGGCATATAGGGCTATGCCTAATGAAAGTATTGAAATAGCTAGTGACAGTATAGAAATTGACGGTAGTATTTTGTTGTTTTTTATTTTAGATTGTTTCATAGTGGCAGTTTAACATTAAAGCTTAAGTATTTCAAAGTTAGTATCGATGCTCTTGGCATACTTGTTGTTGAGCTTGATAAAAGATGTATTAATAGTTACACTAGTAAAAGTCCGTACTGTCTACCGAAAGGAAACGGACATGACTACTCTAAGACGTAGGGTTGCAGCAGTTCTAGCTACTTTTGCTGCGCTCCCTCTTGTTGCCACTCCGGTTGCTAGCGCACATCCGCTATCTGATCATGTTCACGTCAGAGGATATAGCTGTGGAGGTAGCTCTGTTGACTGGGTGTCGTACAGCGGAGCTAACTCTTCTGGCGTTGTCGATGGAGCATTCAATGAGTTCAACTTTAGTATCTATGGTGTTCCAGCTTGGCCGGGTAATTCATATGTCTTCATGACTATTAAGTGCCTGGACGGGCGGTGGCACGACACATCAGTGTATGTGTCTAGGCCCTGGGGTACGACCGCACTGTATGATATCGGATGGGTGTAGATAGACGGACAACCTCCCTGTTAAGGGGAGGTTTTTCCATTTTTAGACGTAATAAACTCATTATAGACGGGTAGTGCTTTCAATTTCTATAGAAAAGCTTCTCATGTTGGAGTATTTTTGTGGCCGATTGCTATAAAAATACAAAAGATGTAGATGCCTAGGTGGCGAGGTTGTCACTTGCTGATATATATAGTTTATATGGATTGACGTTATAAATTGCTATCAAGACGCGCTATTCTGCGAGCAAGTTATGTATTTGCACTGTAGAGGTCCATGACGAAGCATGGAAGATTGTAGCTAGATAAAGTTTGCCCACGAACTAGACTTGAGGTGTCGATAGTGTAGGAGTTTTACGGATGAGAGGTAAACAATACACCAATTAAACTGGTGGATTGTTGTCTGAGTTAAACCTGTCGGCCTTCTCTTTGTTTAGATTCTTTTTTAGATCGTCCGGCTTTATGGCGGATAATAGCGGCGGCTTGAGTGATACCTTCAATAAGTCCGAGCTGCTTTAGCTGCTGACGAATCTTACTTTTAGCCTGCGAGGTCTTAACTAAATCTAGCCAAGCAGTTTTTGGAAGAGTAGTTTTTCTGGTAATTACTTCAACTACGTCACCGTTAACTAACGGTTTGTCAAATGCCTGAATCGAGCCATTAACCCTAAAGGCGTAGGCGTGCTTGCCAACATCAGTGTGAACTGTATAGGCGTAGTCTAGTGGCAGTGCGCCTTCAGGTAGATTGAAGATGTCTCCCTTTGGTGAATAAACGAAGATGCGGTCAGCGAACAGGTCGATATTTAGTTGGTCGCGAGCGAATTCCTTATCTTCTTGAAGTTGAGCTGCTACTTCCTGGAGGCGAGAAATCCATTGAAGGTTTGGCGGTAGGGTAGACGAGCTCTTTTTCTTGGTGTAGCTTTTAGTGTTCTTCTGGTCGTGGTAGTGGAAGCTGGCTGCAAGACCACGCTCGGCGTATTCATGCATTTCAGTACTACGAATCTGGAATTCAACAATCTGCTTGTTAGGTGTAATGACAGTGGTGTGAAGACTTTGGTAGCCGTTTGGCTTTGGCGCTGAAATGTAGTCTTTGATACGCGCGATCATCGGCTGATACATGCTGTGTAGAATACCTAATACGCGGTAGCACTCTTCTTTATTGTCGACGATGACGCGTAAAGCGATTAGGTCATAGATATCATCAATTGAATTTACCTTATTAAGCTTTTTGTGAAGGCTATATACACTCTTAACGCGACCATCAATTTCAAAATTGATACCAGCTTTAGTCAGAGTCTTCTCAACTTCAAGTCGAACTTCACCGAGTTTACGAGTACTTTTGCCGAGCCGCTTACGCATAATGTTCTTGAGTCGCTTGAATTCTTCTGGGTCGAGGTAGCTAAAAGCTAGCTCTTCGATCTCCATGCGTAATCGACCCATACCTAGCCGGTCGGCAATTGGTCCAAACACTTCAAGGCTCTCTTTAGCAATCTTCTTCTGCTTCTCAGGCTTCATGTGCTGAAGGGTTTGAAGGTTGTGTAGGCGGTCAGCAAGTTTAATGATAATGACGCGAACGTCTTCGGAGACAGCAATAAGGAGCTTAGATAGATTATCGGTCGTCTGCGGTAGATAGCTGCCAAGGTCGCGCATGCCAGCGCGAGCCTGAGAAATCTTAGTTACGCCGTCAACTAGAAAGGCTACGTCTCGGCCAAATAGAGATTCGATTTGCTCTAGGGTAGCGTCAGTATCTTCAACTGTGTCATGCATGATTCCAGCTAGAACTGTATCGGCGTCCATACCCCATGATGCTAGTTTGTGCGCCACCGAGAGTGGGTGGGTAATATATGGCTCGCCACTCTTTCGCTTTTGCCCACGGTGCGCGTTAGTAGCAAAATCGATAGCAAGCTCAATCTCTAGCACCTGGTTTTCAGAGTACTGTTCGGCTACATAATCTAATAAAGCTTGCTTTTTCATATGATTATTATAGGGTGTTTATTGTGATTTCGCAAAGTAGTGTTATATACTAACAGGAGAAATGCTAATGCTAAACCGGGAAGGGGTAGGACATGAGTAAGATTCGAGTAGGTATTAACGGCTTCGGTCGTATTGGACGAAGTGCCTTTAAGGTAGCTTTCGAGCGTAATGATATCGAGATCGTAGCCATTAATGACCTAACAGAAACATCAACTTTAGCTCACTTGTTGCAATACGACAGTAACTACGGTGAATATCGTCACGACGTTTCAAGTAATGATGAGGGTATCACAGTAAATGGTCAGACTATTAAGGTATTGAGTGAGCGCGACCCATCGAGCCTACCTTGGGGTGAATTAAACGTTGATATTGTAATCGAGTCTACCGGTTTCTTTACTAAGAGCGAGGATGCTCGTAAGCACCTAGACGCTGGTGCAAAGCGCGTAGTTATCAGTGGTCCAACTAAGAGCGAAGATGCCGACACTATCGTACTTGGTGTTAACGAGGAGGGTGTTGATGAGGCTACTCACATTGTATCTAACGCTAGTTGTACAACAAACAGTCTTGGTGCAGTTATGTCTATTCTTGATGCTGAGTTCGGCGTTGAAAAGTCTATGCTTACAACTGTCCATAGCTACACAGCTAGCCAGAAGCTTCAAGATGCTCCAGCTAAAGATCTTCGTGAAGCTCGAAATGCCGCAGAAAACATCGTACCAACTTCAACCGGTGCTGCAATTGCCGTAACTAAGGTGATGCCTAGTCTAAAGGGTAAGTTTGACGGTATTAGCATGCGAGTACCAACTCCAGTAGTATCTATCTCAGACGTAACAGCACTTCTTAGTCGAGATGTAACTGTTGAAGATATTAACAATGCATTTAAGAAGGCTGCGGCTGAACCTTTCTATCAAGGTATTCTAGCTGTTACTGAAAAAGAGCTAGTTAGCCGTGACTTCATTGGCAACTCTCATTCAGGTATTGTAGATCTTCCTCTAACTCGTGTAGTAGATGGCAATCTAGTTAAGGTTTGTGTCTGGTACGACAACGAGTGGGGTTACTCTAACCGCCTAGTTGAGCTGGTAGTCGACATGGGTCGAGTGTTGCAGCGGTCTCACTAAAATAGAGATGTTAAGGCGCAAAAAGGCAGTCCAGTGCGGACTGTCTTTTTTTGTATTAGTTGTTATGCTTGTTGGTATGAACAAGAAAAACAAAAAAGAAAAAATGTCTCTAGATAGTAAATTAGTTAGGATAACTCTAGTTGTATCAATTTTATCCTTGCTGCTTTCTGTATATACGTTCGTATCGCTTGTTCATAACGTTAAATATAACGATATGGTATGGGAGGCGAATGGTGCTTTAAATAAGCGAAGTGCAGAAACCCGTAGGGCAGTCGAGAGTTTAGTGGAGTGTCAGGTTAACCCAGAAATGTGCTCTCAGATTGATTGGAGTGAGCCATACGCTGGATATCTGGTTGATTAAAATTAGTTGCGTCTGGCAGGAGGTTTAGTGTTGCTGTGTTGCTCGATGTTTACACCTTGAGTGATAATGCTTATACTTATAGTTATGAAGATTTTCCTAGGCGCTGATCATAATGGCTTTCGACTAAAAGAAGAGGTCTTTGCTTACTTAGCTAAGCGAGGCTACGAAGTAGAAGATGTTGGAAACAAGGAAGCAAATCCAGAGGATGACTTTCCGCAGTTCGCTCAAATGGCGGCACTAAAGGTACTGGGTGAGCACGACTCAGCCGACCCGCGTGCAATTTTAATTTGTGGCGGCGGACAGGGCATGTGTATGGCTGCTAATCGCTTCCGGGGTATCCGGGCGAGTGTGGTTTGGGATGAAGAAGAGGCAAGGCTAACCCGGAATGATAACGACAGCAATGTCTTATGTTTACCTGGTCGGATTCTTGATGGTCACGCCGAAGAGTGGAAAAAGATAATAGATGCGTGGTTAGAAACTCCGTTTGCAGATGCACCACGTTTTAAGCGACGCAATGCGCAGATTGATGAGATTTAAAGATGGCAATAATTAGTCCTACTGTACTAGCTGAGAATACTGACGTATATAAAGCTCAGATGGAGAAAGTGATAACCTTCGCTCCTCGTATTCAAGTCGATATTACTGATGGTATGTTCGCTCAAAGTTTTACTGTTGGGGTTGATGATTTATGGTGGCCAGAAGAACTGCAGGTTGACGTACACGCCATGGTGCAGCGTCCAGAAGATTATTTAGTACAGCTCATCCGTCTGAAGCCGCACATGGTGATATTCCATGCTGAAGCAGAGGGTGATATGCCAGCAATTCTCGCTACACTCAAGCAATACAATATTAAAGCTGGGATTGCCCTGCAGCGGCCAACTGTGCCAAGTAATAAAGAGGCTGAAATCCGCGAAGCGGATCACGTCATGATCTTTAGCGGTAATCTTGGTAGCTTCGGCGGTCAGGCAAGTCTAATGCAGCTAGAGAAGGTGCGCTTGATTAAGAAGATTAACCCAGATGCTGAAATTGGCTGGGATGGCGGTGTGACTATCGATAACGCCTACGGTATTAAGCAAGGTGGTGTAGATGTCCTTAACGTCGGCAGTGCAATCCATAACTCTCCAGACCCTACGACAACCTACGACACACTGGTAACTGAAATTAATAAAAAGGGTGTATTCTAGATATTTATGCGAAAAACTCGTTCTCTTATCGAGCTTGAAGATACAGCTCGCATATTGCGCAGGCATGTCATTGAGATGCTTTACCTAGCTGGCAGTGGGCATACAGCCGGGCCGCTTGGCTTAGCTGACTTTTATGCAGCGATGTATTTCTCGGTGCTAAATATCCGACCTGATGAGCCTAACTGGGCTGAGCGGGATGTATACATTTTAAGTAACGGACACACTGTGCCAATACTGTATGCAGCGATGGCAGAAGCCGGGTTTTTCGATAAGAGTGAATTAAAGAACTTAAGGCGACTAGGTAGTCCTCTTCAGGGTCATCCTGAGCGCTTGATGCTGCCTGGTATTGAAACCACCAGTGGGCCGTTAGGGAGTGGTTTAAGTCAAGCAGCAGGCTACGCATATAGTTTGCAGTATTTCGACGGTAATCCCGATCGTTATGTTTATACGCTAATGGGTGACGGCGAGTTAAATGAAGGCAATATCTGGGAAGCCGCTATGTTTGCTGGTAAGTATAAGCTTGGTCGACTAATTGGTTTTATTGACCGAAACAATATCCAGATCGATGGCAGTACTAATGATGTTATGCCACTAGAAGATCTCCAGGCTAAGTGGGAGAGTTTTGGGTGGTTGGTTCAGAATGTTGATGGTCATGATATTGAAGCGATTATCAAAGCTGTTGAATGGGCTAAGCAAATGCCGCATGATCCGAATATGATTATCCTTCACACCACACCAGGGCGTGGAGTTAACTTCATGGAGCACGATTATCGCTGGCATGGCAAAGTTCCAAATAAAAAAGAAATGGAACAGGCACTTAGTCAATTAGATGGTGAGTCTAATGATCACGGAGTTACACACTATGGTTCGTAAAGATTTCTATACAAAAAGGCAGTTTAAACATATCCGCCTCGGCTTTGGTGAGGGGTTAGTAGAGGCTGGTGAGACAGACAAAAGGGTGGTAGCTCTTTCAGCTGACTTAACAGAGAGCATTCATATGCACCACTTCAAAGAAAAGTTTGAAGATCGCTTTGTGCAAGTTGGAGTAGCTGAGCAGAACCTAGTTACTCTTGCTTCTGGTATGGCGCATGCTGGCAAGATTCCGTTTGCTGGTAGCTATGCGGCATTTAGCCCTGGGCGAAACTGGGAACAGATTAGAACCACTATTGCGCTCAATAATCAGCCAGTCAAATTGGTTGGCTCTCATGCCGGCTTAACAGTAGGTCCAGATGGGGCAACACATCAGGTATTAGAAGATATTGCCATGATGCGTAGCTTGCCTAATATGACAGTCATTGTTCCGGGTGATGCCGAGGAGGCGAAACTTGCGACTATAGAGGCAGCTAAATATAACAAGCCAGTCTACTTGCGTTTAACGCGAGACGAAACAGCTTTATTTAAAAACGGTCCATTCGAGATTGGTAGGGTTTATACACTAAAAGAGGGTGAAGATGTTACCTTGATGGGAACTGGCTTCATGACCTCTCACCTGCTTGATGTGGCGGTAGAGTTGGGGCACTTAGGTATTGGTGCTGAAGTCCTGCACGTTCCAACTATCAAGCCTCTAGATGAAACTGCTATCATGCTTAGCGCTGCTAAGACTGGTCGTGTAGTTACTCTTGAAGATGGTCAGGTGGCGGGTGGCTTTGGTTCAGCTATTGCTGAGTTAATGTCTGAGAAGCTGCCGACACCAGTCCGCAGGCTAGGAGTTCAGGATCGATTCGGTCAATCTGGTAAAGGTTTTGAGCTGTTGAAAGAGTATTGGTTAGATCCGCCAAGTGTTCTGCGTTCAGTACTTGAGTTTATAGAGGTTACGCCTCGCTACCATCAGTAGGGTTTAGTTCTCTATAGTCTGAGAAGTAGGATAGGTGCATATTCTATAATTCTTATGTATAATATAGGAAAAGAATCAGATCAAAAAACAAACAAGAAAGGTAAATATTAAGTGTCTAATCTCACAGTAGTGTCTGTCGGTGCCGCGATTCAGGACGTGTTTCTGAGCAACAGCGATGAGTTTAAACCTGTCTGTTTAAACCACGAAGAGTGCTTCATGCAGCTCGAGCTTGGTGCAAAAGAAGACGTCAATAATATTACATTCGGTACAGGTGGTGGAGCTACTAACGCAGCGGTAACATTCGCCCGTAGCGGAATGCACTCCATCTTTATGGGTATGATTGGACGCGATCCAGCCGGCCAGGCAGTGCTTGATGACTTAGATAAAGATAACGTTGACTCATCACACGTTAAGTATTCTGACATCTACAATACTGGCTACTCAGTCCTACTTCTGGCGCCTAACGGCGAGCGTACCATCTTAACTTATCGTGGCGCTAGTACACATTATGAACCGGGTGACTTTGACTTATCTGGTATCAATGCAGATTGGCTATATGTATCTAATCTAGCTGGCAACATGGAGACGCTAGACTTTCTCTTCCATCAAGCTCGTGAAAAAGGCATGAAGATTTTCTTCAATCCAGGTAAGAAAGAATTAGCTCAAAAGCAAGCTCTTAAAAGCCTATTAGAAGATGTTGAGGTCCTACTTGTTAATAAGCAGGAAGCTCAGATGATCGTTGATGGCGAAACGGTAGAAGAGTTAGTTCATCACCTACTTAACTACGTGCCTGTAGTGGTGGTGACTGACGGCTCTAATGGCGTAGTGGCGAGTGATGGTAAAAAAGAAGTACACGCCGGTATTTACGCTGATGTTGATGTAAGGGATAGAACTGGTGCAGGCGATGCATTCGGCTCTGGTTTTCTAAGCCAGTGGATGCAGGGCTCAAGCCTTGAATATGCCATTACTTACGCGAGTGCTAACTCGACCTCAGTTGTAACTAAGGTGGGTGCTAAAGAGGGTATCTTATACAAGGGTGCCGAAGTGCATGATATGCCCCTGGAGGTAAAAGAGCTCAATGGCTAAGGAACTTGCAGTCTTATTAGAAGACACAACACCAATCCTTCTTAAGTGCTTTAGAGATCTTGAGAAGGCGACTGGCAGTAAAGGTATTGATGCGAAGCTGGTTGGAGATATCCTTCAGAAAAGTCGCATGGTGATGAAGGATTTAGGTCTGGATCCAAACGATACCACACCTGAAGAGTTGTATAACGCACTAAGGGTTTCTGATTACCACGCCGTGCTAGCCGAAACTCCATATATTGCAGTCGTCATAGGTCAGGAGATGATTTCATTTAATGCCGATGATATAGCATATGACGAAAAGCGGAGTGCCAGGTTCAAGTACCGATCCCGCACCCACTACAAGACAGCCCTTAAGGAAGAAATCGCCAAAAGATATAAGCAGTCGAGTCCAGTTAAGCAAAAAGTAGTCAATAGAATAATAAACACAGCATTTAAAGAGGAGAAATAATGAGATATCAAATTTGTGTATCAGGTGCAGCTGCTGGTCCAACCGTATCAGCGTCCCACCAATTAGCTTACGACCTAGGTTACGCTATTTCTAAGCGTGGTCGAACACTACTGACTGGTGCAACTGTAGGTTTGCCTCACTTCGCGGCTATGGGTGCTCTAGCGGTTAAGGGTAAGCGCGGTGTATCAATTGGATTCTCACCGGCTAGCTCATTTAGAGAGCACGTCGCTCGTTACCGCCTACCAACTAAAGAGTTTGATTACATTAACTTTACTGGCATGGAATATGTTGGCCGGGATGTTCACCTAGTGCGCAGTAGTGACGCAGTTATTACAGTTGGTGGTCGGATGGGTAGTCTTCATGAGTTCTCAACTGCTATTGAAAGCCGCAAGGTTTGTGGTGTTCTACTAGGCTCAGGTGGATTAGCTGACTTTATTCCAACTCTAGTAAAGAATATCGAAACTCATGGTGCTAAGGATATTATTTACGATACAGATCCAGACCGACTAGTACAGGCAGTTATCGATCGCTTGGATGAGAAGTATAAAGACTTCGTACATAGCGCAGAGGACGAGCACGTCAACCGATCAAGCTATCGAAACGGATAAAGCAAAAGACCGGCAGGACAATCTGCCGGTCTTTTTGTCTCATAGGCGGGGGCGGACTGTAGTAAAAGAAACTGCTATACTTAAAGTATGGGAGCTTCTTTTTCTCTTAAAACTCAGTACGAGCCTACCGGTGATCAGCCTAGTGCAATTGCTCAGTTAAACGATGGCTTAAATAAGGGAGTTCGAGAACAAACTCTTTTAGGTGTTACCGGTTCTGGTAAGACTTTTACAATGGCAAATCTAATCGCCAAGCAAAATAAACCTACGTTAATTCTAGCCCACAACAAGACTCTGGCGGCTCAGCTGTATAGTGAATTTAGAGCCTTCTTTCCAGATAATGAGGTCCATTATTTTGTTAGCTATTTCGATTATTACCAACCAGAAGCTTATATCGCTAGCAGTGATACATATATCGAGAAAGATTCGAAGATTAATGAAGAGATTGATCGGCTGCGTCATGCCGCTACCACAGCGCTATTAACTAGGCGCGATACGATTATTGTAGCTAGTGTGAGCTGTATCTACGGTATTGGTTCACCTGACTCATACACCGAGATGTCTATGAAGGTTAAGTTAGGTGAAATGCGTGATCAGGCTAAATTTGTCAGGCTTTTAACCGACATGCAGTACCAGCGTAATGATATCGATTTTCACCGAGGAACCTTTAGGGTGAGGGGTGATGTAGTTGATGTCTTCCCGGCGGGTATGGACGTAGCTTACAGAATTGAATTCTTTGGTAATGAGGTTGATCGCATCACGAAACTTGACCCGCTTACTGGAGAGATTTTAGATGAACCAGATACTATTCACATCTTCCCGAGCAGTCACTATGTAACACCTAAAGACCGGATTAGAATTGCTATTGATGGCATTAGGCAAGAGTACGAAGAAAGGTTAGCTTGGTTTGAGGCAAGGGATATGCATCTTGAGGCTCAGAGGCTGTCTCAACGAGTTAAGTATGACTTAGAAATGCTTGAAGAGACTGGCTTCGTAAAGGGCATTGAGAACTATAGCAGATACTTGAGTAATCGTGAGCCAGGTGAGCAACCTGCTACATTAATTGATTACTTCCCAGACGACTGGATTTTAATGATTGATGAGAGTCACCAGACACTACCTCAGGTAAGGGGTATGTATAACGGTGACCGAGCTCGTAAGGAGGTGTTGGTCGAGCATGGCTTTAGGTTGCCTAGTGCTCTAGATAACCGTCCACTTACTTTTGAGGAATTTAATTCTCATATCAATAAGGCGATTTACGTTTCCGCTACACCGGGAGAGTATGAATTGTCTCGTAGTCCAGAGCCTGCTCAGCAAGTAATTCGTCCAACGGGTCTTCTTGATCCGCCGATCGACATCAGACCACTGGCTAACCAGGTGGATGACCTGATGGAAGAAATCCGCATCAGGATTAAGAATAAGCAGCGAGTACTGGTAACGGCTCTGACTAAACGAATGGCTGAAGACTTAAGTATTTATCTCGAAGAGTCAGGAGTAAAGGCGGCTTATATCCATAGTGAAATTGATACTTTAGAGCGTGGAGATATCCTACGTGATCTTCGAATGGGTGTTTATGACGTACTGGTTGGAATTAACCTACTAAGAGAAGGTTTAGACCTGCCAGAAGTAAGCTTGGTGGCTATCCTAGATGCCGATAAGGAAGGTTTCTTAAGGTCTGAGAGCGCTTTAATTCAGATTATTGGACGAGCGGCTCGTCACGTTGAAGGTAAGGTTATTATGTATGCTGACGTTAGAACGAAGTCTATTGAAGCAGCTGTAGCTGAGACAGATAGGCGTCGTGCAATTCAAGAAGCCTATAACGAAAAGCATGGCATCACTCCAACTGGAATTATGAAAGAAATCGGTGAAGGCCTCAGGGCAATTATTCCGCAGAAAGAAGAGACTAAGTCTGATCGCATGAAGCTAGATCTTAAAAAGATTCCGAAGGATGAGTATGGCAGTCTTATCAAAGATCTAACTAACCAGATGCAGCTAGCTAGCGCCAATCTTGAGTTTGAAAAGGCAGCCGATTTACGCGATATGATAGCGGAGATAGAAGCTAAACGCTAGCACTATGTGGTAAACTAGCTGTAATATGCAACCACAGTATCAACCTCAACAACCCTATGGTGGGCCAGGTCCGCAGCAGCCTCAAGCTCCACCACAACCACCGACTCAACCGCAGTCACCACAACCAGGTCAGACTAATCAGCCAAAGCCTAAAAAGAAGCGCTCAGCTAAGTTACCGTTAATTATCGGTATCGTTATTACATCTCTATTAATAATTGGATGCATTGTTTGCTGGATTATGCTTGATCAAGAGAAGAGTTCTGATGACGGAACTGTTTCAACTGAAGTAGCACAACTTCTAACTCCGGAGCGCTCAGTACCGGTGCCGGTCGAAGTTAGTTCGACACTTGGTGTAAAGGTGCCGTTTAATGGTTATGAGCTAGCTGGATTTGCTCTAGCGGATGGTACGGCCTATACCGGTAGTGACTTAATTGCATCACGTGACTACTCGGTAATCCGAATTCGTCCAGTAGAGACTAGCGAAGCTACTAGAAGTCAGCTTTCACTAGCCCTGCCTAATCTTCGCCTGACAGCTAGTAACGATGCTGAATACTGGGATAAGGTTCAAGCTGATGAAGAGTTGGCTGAACTTAGTAAAGCTGATGCTGTAATTGAGCAGACTAAAACCCAAAGACTAGAAGCTAACGATAAACTTGACGTCTCAGATGTTAGCCGCGTTGAAATGGGTGAAGTGCAGTACAGCAAAATCTCATTCACACTTAAGGATGAAAACTTTGGTGTCACCTCTTCTGTTAGAGAAGACTGTTATGTAACAATCCAGAACGACCGACCGTATGTGGCTTGTATTAATAATATTCGTCCTTCTAACTTCTCGGTCGCCTCACAGTTAGAGCAAACCCTATCTGATGTCACTTACACCTCTATTGATCAAGATTCACTAGTGTCTGGCGTATCTGAGGAGGATGGCGCCGCGTTAGTTGGTGGTGACGAAGAGGAAGAAGAAGTGGCTGATGAGGGTGAGCAGGCAACTGCTGATGATATTGAAGCCGCTAGAGAAGATGAGGGCGTATCTGAAGAGGTTGAACGACGCTATCTACCTAAATCTAGTCAGGACTTTGCTCGACTAGCTAAGATTGCACCGTCTGTAGCTCGAATCGGAACCATCTACTGTGCTGACGTAAAGCTAACTTATCCAGCTTCACAGCAAGGTGTAACTCTAACCGGAGCTTGTAGCGATATTGCTGGTACTGGCTTTTACGTATCAACTGAAGGGCTTCTAGCGACTGCCGCTTCAAACGTATCGGTTCGTCCAGCTGAAGCCATTACTTCATACATCGTCAACGCTCCAAGCTCTAGCCTTAGCCAAGAGCGACTTGATCGAGTGCTTAACTATCTAGTTGAAGCTAGGTACATCATGGAGAGTGATGCTGACGGTATTAAGACCGGAGTTCAGCAGGGTGATACTGAAGCAATTGCTAAGGTGCGAGTGTTGGCAGATCAGATTGGTACTTCAAATATCACAATTGAGAGTGAGTCATATAGTCACGCTCTTCAACTCGGCAGCTCTCCAATTGTAGTTAACGCCAACGCTAACGGATCGCTATCGTTCGCATTCTCAGATAGTGTCGTCGAGCTCGAAAAGGTAGCAACTGACTACGACCCGAATCGATCGCAAACATCGGTTTTTGACGGGTCAGATAAGTCTAGTGACTTAGCTCTGATGAAAACCAAGAGGGAGGTTAATCGTCCAGCTCTATCTATCTCAAACGGTACCTTTAATGCAGGCGCTAAGATGTATGCAGCTGGCCTGCCAATGTATGCAGACTCTAATCTAGAGAGTGGTCAGTTAAGCTCTAATCCGATGCCTCGCTTTGGTGAAGTTCAGAACATTTTCGATACAGAAGGCAGTAAAGTCGCCTCAGTGTTGATGGCCTCGCATGCCGGCCTGAGAGGTGCTCCAGCTGTAAATGAGTCTGGTCAGGTAGTTGGCGTAATGGGGCATAATAACTTAGCTTGCCCTGAGTCTAGCTGTGTATCTGGCAGTATGATTGAAAGTGCCAACGGTATTATCGGTCTAGCTCGTAGTAAGAACGTAGCGCTAGCTTCAAACTCTCCGGTGGTAGACACTTGGAATCGTGCTATCGATGCTTTTGTAATCGGTAATTACCGTGAAGCAATTGACCTGTTCAACGGAGTTAAAGCGACAGATCCTCATAATCAGCTAGTAGCCGGTTTCGTTGGTTATGCCCAGGAGGCTCGCAATGGTGAAGATGATACATCAAACATCAATCTGATCCTGACGGTTGTTAAGGCAGCGCTAGTGGTTCTAGTCATCCTACTTATCTTACTGGTCCTAGGTCTACTCGCCACTAAACTATTCCAGAAGTCTAGTCGTGGACGAGGTCCTAAGCCTCCGGTAGGTGGTCAGGGTGCTGAATCACTCCCTCCGGCTCAACCGCAGATGTATCAGCAGGCTAATCAGTCATCTAACCTAAATCAAGGTTATGGTCCGCAGTCGCAGCAGGACAATCAACCAGTTCATCCAGCCTTTCAGCAGGTGAATGATTTATATAATATTGGTGGACAGTCTAGCGCTGGTAATCAGCCGAGTCAGACTCAACCGCCACAGGGTTCTAACAACAACCAGAATCAGCCACCATATCGTCGCTAACAGCTGATAAGATATGACAACTTAACCCCGGAAACTAAAACAGGTTTCCGGGGTTATCTTATTTCACACACAGTAGTAAATAAGCTACAATAGCAACATGGTAAAAGTAACTTATGAAGAGATCCAAAACTTAGCTGAGCTAAGTAGTCTTGAGCTGACTGAAGCTGAAGCAGAATCATTAACCGACGATCTCGGACGCATCCTGACTTTCGTCAAACAACTAGATGAACTCGACACCTCAAATGTTGAGCCTACTTATCAAGTATCTGAGCGATCCAATATCTGGCGCGAAGATGAAGTTGATCAATCTCAAATTGCACCTAACCAACTACTAGAATTGGCTGAAGGTGGTGTGGTTAAAAACCAGATTAAGGTACCTAAAGTATTATGACGATTAAAGAAACACTCCAGGCTATTGCCGAAACTTCAGCTGAAGCTGTCGTTCAAAAAGCTATTGAAGCTGCCAAGGCTTCAAGTGATTTAAATATTTTTATTAGCCTTCAAGAAGAAGCTGCTCTAGAGAAAGCTCGTCAGGTCGACGCTGGTGAGATTACAGGCAGTCTAGCTGGTGTACCGTTTGCGGTAAAGGATAACTTCTTAGTTGCTGGCACAGTTACTACAGCGGCAGCTGAAATTCTATCGACTTTCAAGGCGCCACTAACTGCTACAGCCGTAAAAAAGATTGAGGATGAAGGCGCGATTTTAATCGGCAAGGTTAACCTAGATGCATTTGCGCACGGTGGTAGTACTGAGAACTCAGCTTATGGTGTAACAAAGAACTCAGTTGATAATAACCGAGTCGCTGGTGGCTCTTCTGGCGGTTCAGCTGTAGTGGTGGCGGAAGGTATTGTACCTTTTGCACTTGGTACTGACACCGGTGGATCAATTCGCCAGCCAGCTAGCTTTAATGGCGTAGTGGGACATAAGCCTACTTACGGCGCTGTTAGTCGCTATGGTGTAATCTCAATGGCTAGCAGTACTGATACTGTTGGCGTACTAGCAAGTAATGTTGAAGATACAGTAGCTATTATGGATTTAATGGCTGGTGAGGA
>CAYZJK010000001.1:33465-43360 GCA_964479125.1 uncultured Candidatus Saccharibacteria bacterium | reverse complement strand
CTAGATGAGGCTTACAAGCAGACTAGAGCTAAGGGTTTCATGTCTGAGAATAAGCGCCGGATTATGATTGGAAGCTACGTACTTTCTAGCGGCTTTTTTGATGCTTATTACACCAAGGCTCAGAAAGCTAGAACTCTGTTAATCGAAGAGTATAACAAGTTGTTTGAAAAGTACGATGCAATTGTTAGTCCAGTTGCTCCGCATCCAGCTTTCAAGATTGGCGAAAAGATTAACGATCCAATTAAGATGTATGTTGAAGATGCGATGACCGTGCCAGTTAGCTTAGCTGGTCTTCCAGCAGTTAGCGTACCTGTAAGGCCGACTAAGGAAGGTCTTCCAGTTGGCATGCAGATTATTGGTAAGCGAAAGGCAGACGCTGAGGTCTTAGCGATGGCGGCGGACGTGGAGGCGATTATCAATGGATAGTTTAATTGTCATCTTAGCGGCCGCGCTTGTTCTTGGCGGTGCGCTACTGTTATTTATCTTTTACCGGTCAGGTGATAGCGTACAGCTTAATGTTGAAAAGTATCGCTCACGGTGGCTTAAGATTGACGGGTCAATCCAAAAGGGTAGTCCAATGACTTACCAGATGGCGATCTTAAATGCTGATAAGCTACTTGATACAGCTCTAAAAGAAGCTAAGTATGGCGGCAACACGATGGGTGAGAGGCTAAAATCAGCTGATAAGGCCTTCTCTAACGTTAATGCTGTCTGGGCGGCACACAAGCTACGTAACCGGATTGCCCATGAGCCAGATGTAACTATTCGCTACGATACCGCTAGACGAGCTATGGCTACCTTCAAACAAGCACTTAAAGACATAGGAGCTATCTAATGAGCCGAACCGACCACTATGAAATGACCATTGGTATTGAGTGTCACGTACAGCTTGATACTAAAACTAAGTTATTTAGCACAGCTAATAACGACTCCCGAGAATCTGAACCAAACTCTAACTTGGTTCCAATTGACTATGCTCTGCCTGGCACTTTGCCAATCCTTAATAAGCGAGCAGTTGAATTAGCGGTTCGAGCTGGTAAAGCATTAAATAGCGAAATTGCGCTTCTTAGTACTTTCGATCGAAAACACTACTTCTATCCAGATCTTCCTAAGGGTTATCAGACTACTCAAGCCTATCATCCAATTATTGGTAAGGGTCTAGTAAAAGCTCCGCTAGAAGACGGCAGCTTTGTTGAAGTGCGCATCCATCACGCTCACCTAGAAGAGGACGCTGGTAAGCTAACTCACGAATCAGACTATAGTCTAGTTGACCTTAACCGAGCTGGTACGCCTTTAATTGAGGTTGTGTCTGAGCCAGACATTCACTCACCTCAGGAGGCTAGGGCTTTTGCGACCGAGCTACACCGCCTAATGGTTTACGCTGGTGTCACAAGAGGTGATCTTTATCACGGCAACATGCGCTTTGACGTTAACATTTCGGTCGCTCCTAAGGGTGCAACAGAACTAGGGCGCCGAGCTGAGGTTAAGAATCTAAATTCCTTTAGGTCTGTTGAGAAGGCCGCTGAGTATGAGTTTGAACGCCAGGTGACTCTACTTGAAAAAGGTGAGGTGGTAGCTCAGGAGACTCGTGGCTGGAATGAAGATACTCAAACTACAACTAGTCAGCGAAGCAAGGAAGATGCTCAAGACTACCGCTATATGCCTGATGCAGACATTCCGCCGGTTCGCTTAACACCTGATGAGATCTTGGCTATTCAGGAAGAGGTTCCGATGTTGCCTCAGGAATACCGCGATGCTTGGTCTAATCTAAATCTAGACCGCTCAGTGGTTGATACGCTTCTATATGAACAAAAGCACGCCAAGCTTACCTATGCTGTTCAACAGGAAGCTGGCGATAAAGCAGCTCGCCGCGTTGCGCACTGGATCTCAAGTTCTCTAGGTGCTGAAGATGCTCCAGATGTAATTGAAACTAATAAGGTTGCGCCTTTTGTTGAATTAGCTGATATGGTTGAGAAAAAAGAAGTCTCAAGCTCAAACGCTAAAGAGCTATTCATCATGCTGGCAGCCGACGGTGGGTCACCGCGTGAACTTGCAGAAAGCAAGGGTATGATACAGAATAGTGATAGCGGCGTCATTGAGTCTGTGGTAGACGAAGTCCTTCAAGACCCAGCCTCACAAAAGGCGATTGAAGACATACGTAACGGTAATGAAAAGGCGATTGGCTACCTTGTAGGTCAGGTTATGAAACGATCTAAGGGTCAAGCTAATCCATCGATGGCTACCGAAATACTAAAGAAGAAACTCTGATAGACAGGGGGTGTTATGAAAAGACCTACTAAAGCAGTAATATGTGCAGCTGGACTAGGTACTAGGTTCTTGCCTCAAACTAAGGCTATGCCGAAAGAGATGCTACCAATTATTGATCGACCAGTAATTCAGTTGATCGTTGAAGAGGCGGTAGCAGCTGGTGTAACCGAGATTATTATGGTGACAGGAAGCACAAAGCGATCAATTGAAGATCACTTTGATCGCAGTGACGAGCTGGAGCTAGAGCTAAGAGAGAAGGGTAAGCACGACAAGGCTGACGAAATTCGTCGGATTGCTGAGTTGGCTAACTTTATCTACGTTAGGCAAAAGGGTACACCAAAGGGTAACGCTAGGCCAATTCTTAACGCCCAGCATCTAATTGATGATGACGAGCCTTTCTTCGTCTTCTTTGCTGATGACTTCTTCAGGTCTGAGGTGCCTCGAGCCAAGCAACTCCTAGAAGCCCACCTTGAAACTGGCAAGTCTGTTATATCTCTAATCGAAGTCGATATTAACGATGCAGATAAGTACGGCATGGCGGCAGTTGAGGGTGAGAGTATTGGTGGTGCTCAGAAACTGACCAAGCTAGTTGAAAAGCCTGGTAAGGAGAACGCTCCAAGTAATCTAGCTAGCGTTGGTGGCTATCTTCTAACACCAGACATAATTCCAATTATTGCTCAAGAAAAAGTTGATAAGAGCGGCGAAATTACTCTGGCGGAGAGTATTAATGAGTTAGCTCAAAAGGATGCGGTTTACGGTCGTGTAATTGATGGTGTTTGGCATGATACAGGCGATCAGCTCAAGTACATTAAGGCCGTAGTAGACCTAGCGCTTGAAAGCGAGTCTTACGGTGATGAGCTACGAGACTATCTAAGAAAGAGGATTGAAAAGTAGCATGAATCCATTGGCGATGATCGTACTCTCGATAATGCTAATCCTGGCGGTAGTTTTCATAGTAGGAGCTGCAGTGTTATGGATTGCAGGAAAAAGAATCGAAGTGCGGATTAGAGAACTCGATTCTCAGCTTGGTTCATCAGGGCCAGATCACAGTAGTCGCGACTAGTAAGAGTCATAAACTAAAACACCACCGGCACAAACGGTGGCGTTTTAGTTATTAGACCTAGTCCGCTTTGCAGTAGGTTTGTTGATTGTTCTTAAATAGGTGTGCTTACCCTGATATAGAAAAGTGACAACCAGCTTGTTTGTGGACCTGTCCTTAAGGTCCCCTAGGCAAAGTTGACCTTTCCTATCATTATGAGTAGATTCCTGGCGTTTAACGATTTTAAACTGGGATATATCAAGCTTATCTTGAGTTGGTTTAGTTTCTTTTATGTCAGGCGCTTCTTTAGTGTTTTGCGTGCTTGAAGGTTGGCGGTTGTTTATTAGCTTAATGATGCCGATCGATAGTAGATAGAGAGCGATAATTGGTCCAGCCATAATAAATTGATTGAACGGATCTGGTGTTGGGGTGATGATGGCAGCAATAATAAAGCTACCTAAAACCATCCACTTAGTGCCACCCAGTAGTTTTTTAGGTTCGAGTTCCTTGATGCTATTTATCACTATCATCACTAAAGGTAGCTGAGATAAGACCGCAAAGCCTGCTACGTAAAGTAGAGCGAAAGACATGTAGGTGTCAGTAGATATAAGCGACTGAACCCTATCATTTGAAAATTCGTTTAAAAAGTAAAGAGCCGCCGGCAAGCTGATCCAGGTGGTGCGATCTTTATCTCTAGTGGCACTCCGATCGTAGTTCGAAGCTCTATTAATATCACCAAGCCGATCAAGATTATCGGAGTTGGTTATCCGAACGTTCAAACACCATTACCAGCTGATAATGGTGAAGAAGTTTTATCTACTATCTTTAATGATCATAACGGTCCATTGTTCTATCTTTCTCACAGCCAAAACATCAACGACTTTAGCTATAGAGGTGTCCCTCTGTTGTTGCGTGACTGTTGTTTGTTATACTAAATATACAAGGAATAAACGACAGGAGGCCATATGTCAAAAGGAAAACTCTTAGCAGGTGCAGTTATCGGAGCAGCTGCTGGTGTAGTCGCTGGTATTCTAACTGCTCCAAAGAGCGGTAAAGAAACTCGCGAAGATATTAAGACTAAGGCAAACGAGATGAAGCACAAGGCTGGCGATATCGCACATGATGTTGAAGGCAAGGCTCGTGACGTCGCCTCAATGGCCGGTTCAAAAGTCCGTGAAGTTCGGGGCGAAATGAACAAGGAAATTGATAAGCGAGTCGGCAGGCGCTAGTTGTTAAATCGGTCTATGAATACCACCCTCAGGTAGGGTGGTATTTTTTTGCAAAAACACCCCTTTCAAGCTATACTTATGTTAATAAACATACGGAGGGAAAAGTGGCGCAAACCACAGTAGAAGGTAGCAATCTTCAAGTATCTGACTACGTCCACCTCCATAACCATACACATCACAGTCTT
The DNA here is from genome assembly GCA_964479125.1 of uncultured Candidatus Saccharibacteria bacterium. GTDB lineage: Bacteria > Patescibacteriota > Saccharimonadia > Saccharimonadales > Saccharimonadaceae > CAYZJK01. The sequence goes on along the minus strand of CAYZJK010000001.1, from coordinate 38,639 downwards.
CTAGACGGGCTTACCAAGCTCGAAGATTTAGTTAAGATTGTGAAAGACTATGGTATGGAAGCGTGTGCAATTACCGACCATGGAACCATGAGTGGTACTCTTGATTTTTACAAGATTGCGAAAAAAGAGGGCATCAAACCAATTATCGGTATGGAAGGGTATGTGGCATCAAGGTCACGTCACGACCGTGACCCGCAAAAGGATAAGGCCCGATTCCACCTTACTCTTCTAGCGATGAACGAAGAAGGTCATCGCAATCTAATGCAGCTTTCAACTAAAGCTAACTTAGAGGGTATGTATTATAAGCCTCGTATGGATCATGAGATCCTTGAGAAGTATAACGAAGGGCTTATTATCCTAAGTGGCTGTGCTAGTGGTGAGCTGGGTGAAAACCTAAGAGTCGACAACTACGAGGAAGCCAAGCGAATTGCTAGCTGGTATAAGTCAGTTTTCGGTGACCGTTACTACTTAGAGCTCCAGGACTCAGGTCATCCAGACGCGCCGTCTAGGTGGGATGTCCAGACTAAAATTAACGACTATCTAGTTAAGCTTGGTGAAGAGCTTGATATTCCTTGTGTGTTAACGAGCGATGCTCACTATTTAACTCATGACGACTCTGAGACTCATGAAATTCTACTTTGTGTTGGTACTGGTTCATTCCTAAGTGATGAGAAGCGAATGAGTCTTAAGGAATTCGAGCTTCACGTTGCTTCGTCGCAAGACATTATTGAGCGCTGGGGTAAAACAAACCCTGAAGCAATTCGAAACTCAAAGCGAATTGCCGACAGGGTGAATCTAGAGATTGAGCTCGGCAAGATGTTAATTCCTAAGTTTGAGACTCCGAACGGTGAGACTGAAGCTGAGTATCTAGATAAGCTAGTCTATCGAGGCATGGCTGAGCGCTATCTAGGTAAGACTAATGAAGAAGCTATTGCTATGTCTAACCAGGAAATTATTAACGCGCTAACTGATGATCAGAGAGAGCGTGTCCAGATGGAGCTTGGCGTGCTTAATAGGATGGGATACAACGGATACTTCCTCATCGTCCAGGACTTTATTAACTGGGGTAAGTCTCAAGGCATTATTTTCGGTCCCGGGCGAGGTTCAGCGGCTGGGTCAATTGTGGCGTTTGCACTTCATATTACTGATCTTGACCCACTTAAATACGACCTGCTCTTTGAGAGGTTTTTAAATCCAGATCGTATCTCTATGCCTGATATCGACGTCGATATTCAAGATACTCGTCGCGACGAGGTAATTGAGTATTGTGCAAATAAGTATGGCCGAGATCGTGTTTCTAATATCGTTACCTTCGGTAAGATGGCTGCTAAGTCTGCAGTTAGGGATGTGGCACGTGTACTTCAGGTGCCGTATGGCGAAAGTGATCGTTTGGCAAAGCTGATTCCACCACCGCTCCAGGGTCGTCATATTCCACTGTCTGTTTCAGTTAAGGAAGACCAAGAGCTAAAGGCTGAGTACGAGAATAATAAGACAGCCAAGACTGTTCTAGATTATGCGATGCGGCTTGAAGGTACGATTCGTTCGCATGGTGTTCATGCCTGTGGTGTGGTGATCGCACCAGATGATCTAGTTAAGTATATTCCACTAGAGCAAGCCCAAAAGGGAGTGGTGACTACTCAGTTCCCAATGGGTGAGGTTGAAGATCTGGGGCTACTAAAGATGGACTTCTTGGGTCTATCTAACCTTTCGATTATCAATAACGCCATGCGTATCATCAAAAGGGTATACGGTGATGATATCGATCTATCTAAGTTATCGCTAGAAGACGAGAAGACTTTCGAGCTCTTCCAGCGTGGAGACACCACTGGTGTATTCCAGCTTGAATCGGCTGGTATGAAAAGATACCTAAGGGCACTAAAGCCAACTCACTTTGAAGACATTATTGCGATGGTGGCACTGTATCGACCTGGTCCAATGCAGTTTATAGATAGCTTTATTCGCCGTAAACATGGTGAAGAAGAGATTGAGTATCTGCATCCAGGTATGGAAAACTCACTTAAGAATACTTACGGTATTCTAGTTTACCAAGAGCAGTTCATGCAGATTTCAAAAGAGTGGTGTGGCTTTACCGGTGGCCAGGCGGATACGCTTCGTAAGGCAGTTGGCAAGAAGAACATGGAGCTGATGAAGAAAGTTAAGCCTGAGTTCGTCGAAGGTGCTGTTAAGGTTGGTGGCGCTAAGGCTGAGACGGCTGAGTTATTCTGGGATCAGCTAGAAGAATTCGCGAACTACTGTTTCAACAAAAGCCACGCTGCTTGTTACGGTCTAATTGCCTACTGGACAGCCTACCTTAAGGCTCATTATCCAGACGCGTTTATGGCAGCGCTGATGACCAGTGACTATGACGACACTGAGCGACTAGCGATTGAAATGAACGAATGTAAGTACATGGGCATCGAGGTGCTAGCTCCAGACGTTAACGAATCTTTCTCAGAGTTTGCGGTTGTGCCAGGCAGTAGTACAATTCGTTTCGGTATGGCAGCTGTTAAGAGTGTTGGTGTCGGTGCGGTTGAAGAAGTCTTAAGAGCTCGTAAGGATGGTCCTTTCCAGTCAATTGAAAACTTTGCTAAACGTGTTGATTCAAGGAAGTTTAATCGTCGTGCGTGGGAGGCGCTCATTAAGACCGGCGGCTTTGATTCAATGGGTGACCGGTCGGATCTGCTATATAACCTAGAATCTATTCAAGCTTACGCTAGCAAGGTTCAAAAAGAAGCTGCTAGTGGTCAAACTGACCTCTTTGGCATGATGGGTGATGGTGGGGCGGCCGTACAGCCTTCAATTGCACTTCAAGATGCACCAACCAAGCATAGTGAGAAGGAGCGCTTAATGTGGGAGCGTGAGCTGCTTGGTCTATATATTTCATCTCACCCATTAGATCCATACGAAGTATTCTTAAAAGAGCAAACCCAGCCACTATCTCAATTAGTGCCAGCTTATGACTCTAGGGAAATGACAGTTGGAGGTATTATTACTACCGTTCGAACGATCGTAACTAAGAGTGGTACTAAGATGGCCTTTGTGGGGCTGGAAGATAAGTCAGGTGAAGGTGAGGTAATTGTTTTCCCGAATCTATTCGAGCAGGTTGGAGCTAAGCTAGTTCAGGACGCAGTGGTTAGGATCGTGGGGCGAAACTCAGCTAGAGACCGAGATGGCAATCTAGGTGATGAGTCTAAGTTAATTGCCAGTGAAATACAGGTCATCACCGAAGATGATATTAGAAACTACGAGTCAACCGGTGGTACTCTTGCGGCACCGAAGGTAAGCTCGGCTGTTAAAAAAGAAAGACGAGCTCAGTTCAAGGCGGCTAAAGAAGGTCGACCTATGCCGGTGAAGCCTTCAAAGGCAGATAAAGATAAAGAGAAGAAAGAGCCATCCGGCCCGCCTCCAGTTCCAGAAAATATTGATCGTAAGCTATACGTTCAGATTAAAGATCCAGACGATAGCGAGTCGCTCATGACAATTAAGCAGACCTGTTCAAAATTCCCTGGTGTGATGGATATAATCCTGGTTGTGGGAACCGAAGAGAAGAAATCTGCTATGAGGTTGCCGTTTAAGGTGGAAGATAATAAGCAGTTATTAAGTAAACTCGTCAGTATACTTGGCGAAGAGTCGGTTGTCTTGAAGTAGGTGAGGCGCATAGCAGAGGAAATAGAAAACCACCCGAAGGGGTGGTTTTAGTTTAATACTACTAGCATTAAAGGACTAGTAAGTTAAAAACCACCTTCCGTAGAAGGTGGTGGTCCTAGTTAGGTGTGGGTACGAACCAGAATGGCGGCCTCGAGCCTATCCTCACGGAAACCACTAAAGTGCTCGAAAAATTCGCCATCAATCTCGACGGATACAACCGGCGCACTTGTGTAGCCCAGAGAGAGTACGTAGTCACGCGCTTCGTCATCGATAGATACATCTACGGTCGCGTAGTTTACGCCATTCTTCTTCAGCCAGCGCTTGGTGGCCATGCATGCCACACAGCTGGGACGGGTGTAAAGAGTGACTTTCATGACTGCCTCGTTTTCTAAAGGACGTGTAGTTCAGTCTTGTAGTAGACCCTCCTTTGCTCAGGAGTGGCTCGCGTTAGGTAGCGGGCGCTGAACGATGTATCTCATTATAGCGCTATGCACAAGCGTAATCAAGCATATATAGCGTATTGCTGCTAAATATAACACTATATATGGACAAATTGTCAAAATGTTAGATGAAATAGTGCTATGCCTGCGGCCACGCTAACGTTGAAGGATTCTTTTTGACCGGTCATTGGTATTTCTATAATGTCATCGACTTGAGAGAGTAGATCTTGGCTGATGCCTTCAACCTCTTCGCCCAGCACTAGTAATGTTTTATCTGGTACTTTATAGTCACGAATATCAATTGAATTCTCGTCTTGCTCTAGCGCCACTACTCTAAAGCCAGCCTGTTTAAACTGATCAATTGGTGGTGCGTCGTGAACGCTAAATGAAACTAGCTTCTCGGCATCAAGAGCAGTTTTACTTATTTGTTTAGTTAGCTTCTCAGCAATATGAGGAAGTCTAAGTTCAGACTTTCCTGAAGTTAAGTCAAAGTCTAGTTTATACTTTGGGCTAAGGTTTTCAGACGGGTAAGGGGTGTAGCCACTAAAGCAAATATGGGTTACGCCAAGTCCTTCACAGGTACGCATAATAGACCCTACGTTATGGGTGGAGCGGATGTTGTGGAGAAGAACGACGACCTGTTTCACAGTTATAAAGTATATCAGGTCTAATATGCTTATGATTTGATATAATACGTTTAATGGACGAACAGCAAATACAAGCTACTAGGCGAGCCAACGATGAGGCCGCGACCCAAAAACGAGCATCAATTCTAGGGTTTAGGTATTTAGATACCCGTGAGATTGAAAACACGCTACCTCTAATTGATGGTGTCTTAACCGTCAAAGAGATGCATTTAAACAAGATTATTCCTCTAATGGCAGGTAGTGAAACTCAGCCGTTTAGGTTTGGAGTTACTAGTACGACTCCTCAGAGTATTGTTCGAAAGATGCGTGAGCAGTATTCATTAGCTGGTCGTAATGTTGAATTCTTCTTAATTAGCCTAGAGGGCTATAAAAGCTTTATGCTGCGCTACGACCCACCTAAAGAAGTTATCTATGATGATATCGAGGTGGCAAAAGAGGG
>CAYZJK010000001.1:30089-33365 GCA_964479125.1 uncultured Candidatus Saccharibacteria bacterium | reverse complement strand
GCTACGACCCACCTAAAGAAGTTATCTATGATGATATCGAGGTGGCAAAAGAGGGTGATAGCGAAACCCTTATGTCGGTTAGTAAGATCCTTAATTCAGTCGGTACCGACTCAGTCTTCGACTATCTAGTCGATCAAGCTCAGAAGCTAGGCGCCAGCGATATCCACATTGAAAACCAACGTGACCACATTCGAGTTAGGATGCGTATTGATGGTGCATTGCACCCAGTAGCAATTCTTGAGAAAGATCGTTACCGCGTCTTGATGGCGGCTCTAGCTACTAGGGCTAATATCTCGACCGCTTCAACGGCACCACAGTCAGGGCACATGAATAAGCAAATCGATCGTGGTGACGGTAAGGTAAGTATTCTAAACCTACGTGTCGAGGCTGTACCAACTATGTATGGTCAAGATGTGGTTATGCGTCTGTTCAACTTTAATACTGAAGACCTTAACCTAGATCTATTAGGCATAGCTGAAAAAGAGCGTAAACAGATCGATGAGATTGTTAGTCATCCACGAGGCATGGTGTTGATGGTTGGTCCAACTGGATCAGGTAAGTCGACCACCCTATATAGTATGCTTAACGCCCTTAACCTTCCGAGTCGTAAGTTGATTACGCTTGAAGACCCGATTGAAAACAGTATTCCAGGTATTACCCAGATCCCTATTGATACAACCGCTGGTCAGCGCTTCGCAGACGGTCTTAGAAGCGTTCTGCGTCAGGACCCTGATGTTGTGATGATCGGTGAGATTCGTGACGTAGAAACAGCTCGTACGGCTATTCAGGCGTCTATTACTGGTCACTTAGTATTGTCTTCATTCCACGCTAACTCCACTAGCGCAGCTTTTAGCCGTATGATTGATATGATTGGTCAAAACCCAATCTTTAGCTCGGCTGTGAGGCTGTTGATTGCTCAGCGACTAGTGCGTCGACTTGTGTCTGAGACCAAGGAAGAGTACCGACCTGACACAGCAACTATTAAGTGGGTGAAAGAGGCACTTAAAGACCTGCCTGAAGGTGTTGAGCACCCAGACCTAGATGACTTTAAGCTCTGGCGACCTGTGCCTGACCAGGCGCACCCATTTGGCTATAAGGGGCGACTACCTATTATGGAACAGATGGTAGTTAATGAAGACATTCAGGCCTTTATTCGTGGCGACGTTCATCAGGTTAATACTGAGGCAATCGAGGCGGTGGCTGTCGGTCACGGTATGGTAACTCTACACCAGGCAGGCGTATTAGCCGCACTTAATGGTGATACTACTCTTGATGAAATTAACCGAGTTATCTAGTAAGTAGAATTAAAAAAGATTAAAACTAAAACAGCCCTTTTACTAGGGCTGTTTTTAATTGCCAGTTTAATGTTAACGTATAACGTTAGCTACAGTTGCAACTAGATCTTCGTTGAATACGCTTGGGATTACGTTATCAGCAGTTGGTTCACCTACAAGGCCTGCAATAGCCTCTGCAGCTGCAATCTTATGATCATCCGTAATCTTACTCACTTTGTTGTCTAGAGCGCCTCTAAAGATACCGGGGAAGGCCACGGCGTTATTGACTTGGTTAGGGAAGTCGCTTCGTCCAGTTGCCACTACAGCCGCTCCAGCTTCTTTAGCTACATCCGGCATAATTTCTGGTACTGGGTTAGCAAGGCCAAACACAATTGGGTCGCTGTTCATGCTCTTGATGTGGTCAGGAGTTAATAGGTTTGGCTTAGAGATACCGATTACTATATCTGCACCTACTAGTGCATCAGTCAGTGTTAGTGGAGTGTCGCCGTCTTGCTGGAGTGTATTATATGTAGCGAGTCGCTTCTTGTGAGTAGGTAGATCTTCTCGGTCACTTGTAATGGCACCTACGCTATCAATTGCAATTATGGTTGGCTGAGCATACTTATGTAGAAGGTCAGCAATCGCTACTCCAGCTGCGCCAGCTCCAATTAGAACAATCTTAGTGTCAGCTAGGTTTTTACCTGTTACTTTCGCAGCGTTAATGAGACCAGCCAAGGTCACTACAGCCGTACCGTGCTGATCATCATGAAAGACTGGTATGTCTAGTCTCTCCTTTAGGGTTGCTTCAATCTCAAAACATTTAGGCGCAGCAATGTCTTCGAGGTTGATGGCACCAAAGCTAGGTGCAATGCGCTCAATCGTTTCAATAATAGATTCAGGTGAGTGAGTGTCTAGTACGATTGGTACACTATCGATTCCGGCAAAGTGCTTGAATAGTAGTCCTTTACCTTCCATAACTGGCATAGAGGCCTTTGGTCCAATGTCGCCTAAGCCTAGTACGGCAGAGCCGTCACTAATCACCGCCACTAGGTTGTTGGTCCACGTATAGTCCGCGTAGCTATCTGGATTGTTAGCTATCTCCGTACTGACAGCTGCAACGCCTGGAGAGTAGTAGGCACTTAGTTTAGTTTGGTCGAGTTCTTCATCTCGGAGCTTAGTCGAGATCTTACCTTTATGTTTCCTGTGTAGTTCTAAAGCAAGTTCGTTATAGTCCATATATCTAGTATAGCACTTAAATATAAACAAACTTCGATATTTAAGACAATCTATGTATTAGTCTTATCTGCTTATACTTGAAAGGGTATTAGGGATCCCCGTAAACTTAAAGTTTACGGGTTTTAAATTTTATTTTTTAAAAATTCTGAGAATCTCTCCATTTCAAGCTGGTACAAATATAGTAGATTAGATTTTTCATTTAAACTAAGCCCTTCACGTTCAGGGAGAAGGCTACTCCCGTTACACCAAATTCTGTATGCGCTAGAGCCTAGAGTGTCAACGACAATGTGGGTTCTGTAATCGATAGTTTTGTTTTTATAAAACTCTTCTAAAAATGAGAACAGCTTGGCTGCGGTGGTGGCTGTTAGCTTTCTAGCTGCAGCCCTTGTTTCTGGTGTATCTTTGTCGCTTGTTATCTTTTTGCTTTCAGGATTTATCATGATGACATAGGGTCCACCTGTTATCCGGTCAGTATGTCCCTCGCAAGACATTACTGTAGTGAAGCCGTGTGCACGAAGACTAGTGACAAGGTTGATTATTTTTTCATCCATGGGCATGCCTAGTTTATCTTTAAGCTTTGCAGTCTCGGCTCGTAATTCATCCCATGTTTTATTCATATGTATAATCATAGAGTTGGTGTGAGTGTTAGGCAATGCCTATAGTTAATCATGGTTGACCTGGCTGCTCTTAAGGTGGGGTATGGCAATGTGTGGAGTGGTATAGTACTTTTCAAATTACTACTCCTATGCTATAATCATCAATTGAT
>CAYZJK010000001.1:25841-29989 GCA_964479125.1 uncultured Candidatus Saccharibacteria bacterium | reverse complement strand
AGAAGAAGCTACTGAAGAAAAGACAGCTGAGGACAAGAAGTAGTTAATAGCGAAAGCTTTAATTCATGAAATACACTCCCGTGTGGAGTGTATTTTGTTTATATCAATCTGAGTGTCTGAAGTGGTTGACCAATCATATACCGTGAATTTATCGTAAATTAGATATAAATTCGTGGTAAGTGAGAAGATCTAGGGTTTGCTATACTATCTAGAATGATATTAGGGATTGATGAAGTCGGTAGAGGTCCTTGGGCAGGTCCACTGGTAGTCGGTGCTGTTGTTTTGGCTGATCATATACCAGAAGGCCTAACGGATAGTAAGAAGATTATAAAATCTAAACACTTAGGCTTAGCTAAGGCTATTAAAGAAGAGTCTTTCGCTTGGAGTTTAGGCTGGGTGCATAGTGAAGAACTAGATGAGGTTGGTCTCTCTAGAGCACTGGAGCTAGCCACACTTAGAGCTGTAGAGGGTATGGAGCTAGACATTCTAAAGCTCGAACGTGTAATTATTGACGGTACGTCTAACTTCCTTAAGAGCCACCCTTTAGCCCAGCTAGCTGAGGTATTACCTAAGGCTGACTTACTTGAACCGAGCGTTAGTGCCGCATCTATTATTGCCAAGCAGGCCAGAGACGCTTACATGACCGAATGGGCTAAAGTATATCCAGCCTACGGTTTTGATACTAATGCTGGCTACGGAGTCGCTAAACACAAAGAGGCGATAGAGCTTCATGGGGTAACCCCGCTCCATCGCCGTTCTTTTGCGCCGATTCGAAAGTATCTAGCTTCGAATTAGAGTTCTTCTAGTTTCTTGCGTACTAATGGTCCGTTAAGCTTCATGTACTTGATGCGGCCTTCAATTTCAGTTACACCCATCTTGATAGCTCGGTTTAGAGCTGGCTGTTCAATCATAGGCATGAAGAAGTCCTTGTATTTCTCAAGTTGCTCCTCAGTGTTTAGTGCTCCAGCTGCATACTGCGGGAAGATGTGTAGGCTCTTGTCGCTCCTGAACTTCTCGTCAATCCAACTCCAGTTGCCAGTTAGCCACTGCCAGGTTAGATCACGAGCGTGACGGTTGCGCGCCATATTCACAAACCAGCGATACAGGTCTTGTGGTCGGATAACTGAGTTATCGGTAAACTTAGATAGAATTACTGAAGCTGCCTCATCAGTCTTGATACTGGTAATACCAGCCACTAGGTCATCACGTATATCGCTGTGAATTTCCTTTGAGTAGGTCTTAAGCAGGCTAGATAGTAGCTCTTCAGAGTAAAAGTTCTTTACCTCATTAGCTATAACAGTTGAACGAATCTCGGGGTCTATCTTATTAAGATCGGTTGAGGTGTAAATCTTATGAGCTGACTCGATAGCTTCTTCGTCGTCTGAGAAAATCATCAGGCTTGCGATAATGCCGCGCAGTTCACTATCGCCCTCAGATTCACCTTCTTTTCGCTCCCAGCCGAGTCGGTCGTATTGAGTTTTCGCTAGATCTTTGACAAAGCTCTTTAGTTTGGCTAGTGAATCCTCATCGTTATCTATGACTCGTCTTAGTTCACGTACTGTCATGCCAATAATTGACCAGACGGTATCACTAGTCTCTTGCTTGTAGTGAGATAGAACTGGGATTACTTCATCTAGAGTAATCTCTTGGCCTAGTGCTAGAAGTAGCTCTTCATGTAGGAACTGTAAACGACCTACCTCGCCAGCACCCATATCCGAGATCTGGTTTAGAATCTCTTCACGGAAGCGAGTTGGGTAGCGAGTAATGTAGTGAGCTGCGTCGTGGTTGTTTAGTTTAAATACTTTATCAGTCTCGACGGTCATAGACTCTTCAGTTAGTAACTCAGGTAGGCCCTCGGTGTCGGTCAGTAATGGTACTGGCCATTGTCTTCCTTGGTCGTCTCTTTCACCAATAAAGAACTGCTTCTGGGATAGGGTAGCTTTGTCGCCTTCATCTTCAATCTTAACAAGTGGATAGCCACTCTGGTTCAACCAAGGCTCCATGAAGGCACCGACGTCTTTGCCGCTAGTTTCACTCAAAGCATCCCATAGGTTCTGACCGATAGTATTTGAGTATTTGTGCTTATCGAAGTAATTTTTAAGACCTGTCCTAAAGCCCTCTTCGCCAACATACTCACGCATCATACGAAGTAGACGAGCTCCCTTGGCATAAACAATCGCACCGTCAAATAGTGTGCCGATTTCATCTGGGTGCTTAACCGGAATCTGAACGGATTGTACACCAGCGATAGCATCTCGTCTTAGGGAGGCAATTGATTCAGAGATGGAGAACTCTTTCCAGATACCCCATTCAGGTTCGATACCGTCAATCGCAATATATTCCATTAAGGTGGCGAAGCTTTCGTTTAGCCACAGGTTATCCCACCAGTCCATCGTAACTAGGTTACCGAACCACATGTGAGCTAGTTCGTGAGCGATGACAGTGGCGATGTATTTCTTAGATGAAATACTTGTATCTTCATCCGCTAGTAGGGCTGCTTCACGGTAGGTAATGAGGCCCCAGTTTTCCATCGCGCCACTACTGAAGTCTGGTAGTGCTACGTGATCAGACTTAGGTAGCGGGTAAGGGGTATCAAAGTACTCTTCATAAAAATCAATCGTCCGGGTAGCAATACTTAGAGCGTGCTCTAAACGCTTAGTGGGCTGAGCTGGAGTTGCCCAGGCGTTAACTTCTACACCAGACTTGGTCTTTGAAGATAATTTAACTAGGTCACCAACCACGAAAGCTAGCAGATAACTGCTCATGATCGGTGAGGTTTCAAACTTGGTGACTAGTTTGCCGTTTTCTTCACGTTGGAATTCGATTGGCATATTGCCTAGAACTGTCAGACCAATTTCAGTAGTTAGCGTTAAATCGTAGGTGGCTTTACCAGCTGGCTCATCGACTGAAGGGAAAACTTCACGAGCGTGATGGCTTTCAAATTGAGTCGCTAGTAGCTCTTTCTTTTCGCCGTCTACTTCGTAGTAGCAAGGATATAGACCATGCATGGCATCTGTAATCTTACCGTTAAAGCTGATAGTAACGACATGGTCTTTAGCTTCCGGATTGTCGTAGTTGATGTGAAGCTCATCATTATCACGATGACTCCAAGTCGCGCTCTTGCCGTCAACTGTAGCTGACTCAATGGTTAGCTGTTTGCTATGTAGGACAATTGCCTCGTTGTTTAGTTGTTCGCCAGAGATTGCGACAACTCCGCTAAAAGTGCGGTCTTCACGATTTAAGTTTAAAGATAAGTCGTAATGCTTTGATTTAAATAGTGTCGTAAGTCTTTGAAATGTGCTCATACTATCTAGTATAGCAGGGATAATGCTTTAGCACTTTGCACCCTGAGAGTGCTAGCTACGATTCTGTAGTAATCGACGCACGTCCACCATTTCATCTGACTTGGCGTTATCTGGGCGGGTGTCAATTGTGGCTTTAAATGCTGAGTTAAGTTTAGCTTCATCTATATCAGTACCGATGGCTACGATTTCTGATCTAACTTCTTCATTGTCTTGCCATTCGTCTATTTCAAGCTCATATGATCCACGCACAGACTGGAAGATATATTTTTGCTCCATTCCTTTCATACCGAAGTATGCAATGCCTTTGATGCGATACACTCCATCAAACTTTGTTCGCATAGTCTCAGCAAATACTTTTGGATTCAGTGGCTGACTAGTCTTAAAGCTAATGCTCGTAAATTTATGATGAGCGTGACTGTCAGATTCTACCACCTCGCGCAGAGCGTCTAGGATGCTCAGTTGATCTGATTCAGGTTCACTCTTAAGGTCGAGTAGGATGCTAGGGTCAATACTGCCTCTAGTGGTAGGGATGATTAAGGCTTTAGCTTCTAAAGACTTTATATAGTCTTTAATCTTTTCTATTTGTTCACCTGAAGCTAGATCGGTTTTATTAAGAAGAATAATATCAGCTGCCTTAAGATGTTTATCAGTATCAGAGTGCTCCTTCATTACGTCAAAGAAGTTGAGAGAATCTATCGTGTAGACAATGCCGCCGTAATTCACGCCCTTGATATTGGCGTAGCGTACAGTGTTGGCAATCACGCCAGGGTCAGCTAGTCCACTTGATTCTATCAGGATAGCGTCTAGATTGTTATCACCCTTGATATATCCTTCTAAGGCTTC
>CAYZJK010000001.1:17017-25741 GCA_964479125.1 uncultured Candidatus Saccharibacteria bacterium | reverse complement strand
GCACGTGCATAGCTAAAGGTAATTGGCCAAGTTTGCTTGCCGTGACTTGAAATAGCCGCTAGATTTTCAGTTGCCTGTTCAACAGACTGACCGCCAGATAGGAAAACAATACCAGCTAGGTCGTGTGGAACGTGATCTCTAAAGACGCGTAGAGTTGCATCGGCAATCTCGTGTGGGTTAGATCGCTCAAAGTCTTTACCAGCTAGAACCATGCTGGTCTTTAGGATAGTGGCTTGGCGTCGAACCTTGAATAGGTTCATTTCATCAAATAGCGCATCTAGAATGCGAGCCATAGCTTGCTCGGCTTCTTCAATTGAGTAATAGCCAGCGTGAACTAGTTCTGGTTCAACGATTGGCACGATGTCTGCTGCCTGACACTCTGCTGCATAGCGAGCAAGTGCGTGAACGTTCGCAGCAATCGCTGCATCAGAAGGTCCTGTGCCGTTCTGGATGTATAGTGCTGCACGCCATTTAGCGAAGCGTAGTCCCATTGCTCGGTACTCTTGTAGTCTTTCGCCAAGTCCGTCTAGGCCAGCAGTTACGCCTTCACCTTCATAGCCATGAATAGGAGTAATACCTTTATCAACTTTAATACCTGGAATCACACCGTTATCTGCGATAGCCTTTACGAATGTTCGTCCGTCATCAACATGCTGACGAGCGGTTTCGTCAAATAGAATCACACCACTAGTGTATTTTTCATACCCTGGAGTAGTGATGAATAGCTGACGATATAGTCGTCGGTTCTCTTCGGTAAATTCAATGCCGAACTCATCAAACTTTTTGTTAATGCTGCCACCACTTTCGTCGGCTGCGAAAATACCCTTAGGGTTTTCGACTAACTTTCTTGCGATTTCATCCATGTAATAAATCCACCCTTCTATTAGAATCTAAGCAAATCTAAGCTTAGGTTATTGCATTTATGTTTAGCGCTATTATATCACGAGAAATACGGTGCTAGTGCTTAATGATTGAGAGTGATGTGCGTGTCTTGTGGTATTGTTTCAGTTGCTTCAATTTGTGGATTAAGTAAGGGTAGTTAATAAAACAACTTATACTTAAATGGAATAGTAAATAAGTCTAACACAGGTAAAAGTGCTACATTCATTAAGCGAAAATTAAGGATAGGATTTACAGTAGTCGAACTACTATTCATAATCTTTGTCATTGGCATACTAGCCGCCATCGCTATTGTTGGATACCTGGGCTTTCGTGAACGGGCTGAAACTGCGGTCTATACGACTGCTATCGATGCGGTGGAAAAGCAGCTAAAAATAGCCGCACCAGAAATGATCTTCCTGTGGAGCGTGACTTAGTTCTTGAGGATGTGCTTGGCGAGATGATGCTTTATCTGGTCATTTATTCTTTTCCTTGACCGGTATATCTTTTTCAACAGGATTTTGCGTCGGTACTGAACAGATGTATCCAGCGACTGAGTATCTTGAACAGGGTGAGCGTCAGAGAGTCATTAGAGGTGATCAGGTTAATGCTACGTATATAAATGAAGACTTGACTAGGTACTTTGAGGATGCAGACATCGAACTGCCTGGTAGTGCACTAGCGACGGTTACTAGTAGACTAGATACTTTACTGACAGATGGTGAATCTCTAACGATGTATAATCGCGGTATATTCGCTCTAAGCTCTAACTACTCCTAAAGACATCTTCCTTTTATGGAACCCACCGTCTATGTCAAGCTGCGGTAGGGGTTTAAATATAGCTAAGGATGTCAGGGATGAGTTGCTTGAGGAGTATGGCACTCTTGAGGCCGTGGTGGCAGATTTGAATGTAGATGAAAATGAGAAAGCTCGAATCCAGTCCATGTACGGCATCTCATGGCAGGAACATTACACTAATCTGTTAGCGCCAATATTTAATGGTCAAGGGCCGGGTTCTTGCATGCTCAAAATTTCGCTGTAAGTCAGCTGAGCGCTCAAGAAGTAAGGCGTACTAGACTCTATTGCATAAATCTAAAAATACTAGTATTATAAAGATGTAGTTCCGGCCAGCAGGTCGGATTTTTTCATACCGTAATACAGTCGTTTTAGGCGACAGAAAGAAATGAAATTATGGAAGATATCAATATTAAACAACTAGCTCTAGCTCTTCGCACAATCGCTGAAGAGAAGAATCTATCTGAAGAAGTGGTGCTTGATGTAATCGAGCAGGCTATCGCAGCTGCATGGCGCCGAGATAACGGTGAGCGTGAACAGAACGTACGCGCTAGCCTAAATATTAATGACGGTACAGCTGAAGTTTACGTAATTCGTGAAGTAGTTGAAGATCCAATCAACGACGCTATCGAACTTAGCGTAGAAGAAGCACAAAAGTACAAAGAAGGCGCTGTAGTTGGCGACGAAGTAGAAGAGAAGTTTACTGTCACTGGCTTCGGTCGTGTAGCAGCTCAGACTGCAAAACAGGTTGTACTGCAGCGACTTCGTGAAGCTGAGCGAGAAGTAGTTCTAGCTGAGTACGAAGACAAGATCGGCACAGTTGTAACTGGTGTAGTTCAGCGAGTTGAGCCACGAGTTGTTCGAGTTGAGCTTGGTAAAGCTACCGGTATCCTACCGATGAGCGAGCAGATTCAGGGTGAGTACTACAGCATCGGTCAACGCCTAAAGGTTCTAATCAAGGACATCGAGCGCGAAAACCGAGGTCCACAGCTAATCCTTAGCCGTGGTAGCGAAGCTTTCATCGAGCACCTATTCCGCCAGGAAGTTCCTGAGATGGAAAACGGTGCAGTAGAAATTAAGGGTGTAGCTCGTGAAGCAGGTCGACGTACTAAGATTGCTGTAGCTAGCACTGTACCAGGTGTAGATGCAGTTGGTACATTCGTTGGTGGACGCGGTACTCGTGTTCAGGCGGTTATGAACGAGATTGGTGATCAGGAAAAGATCGACATCGTAACTTACTCAGACGACATTGAGGAATACATTATGAGCGCTCTAAGTCCAGCTGAGATCAACTCTCTTGAAGTCAACGAAGAGGAAAAGCGAGTTAAGGTATTTGTATCACCTGAGCAGCAGTCAATCGCTATTGGTCGTGGTGGGCAGAACGTACGTCTAGCTAGTCGCCTAACTGGCTATGAGCTAGATATCGAAACTAAGGAAGCTGAAACCCCAGCTCCGAAGCCGCGTAAGGATATCGAAGATAGTCTTTTCTCGGCTATCGACGAAGCTTCAGGCGACGCAGACGAGCAGTAATCTAATCTGTTAGTAGTAGACAATTATACAATTAGCACTCAATTGACTTGAGTGCTAATTTTCTTTATAATGTTATAATAGATAATGTATAAAAGGGAGTAACCAACAGCTATATGATGGATGAATTCGCAGAATTAGCTCAGCATCTCAGCGAAGAAGCGCGCACGAGCCTATTCTATGCAGACTCAATAGCGCGCGGCTACGGTAGCCAATATATCGGAACAGAGCATTTACTCCTTGGTATTCTATCTCAAGGATCAAATATTGGTGCTAAGGTTTTAGCTGATGCTGGCGTAACACTAGACGCGGCCGAAGTAGCTTTTGGTCTAAAGCCTATAACGCAGTCGGTAAGAATTGGCGTTAATACTCTTAGTGAGTCTTCTAAGGTAACTTTAAGGATTGGTTGGGAGACAGCTAAGTCATATCATCAAGATCAACTAGGTACTGAGCACATCTTGCACAGTATGCTTTCTCAAAGGCACACTAGAGCTTATCGCGTTCTGAGCGAGAAGCTTAATGTCTCAGTTCAAGATATTCTAGCTGACCTAGAGAGCTTCTTTGAAAGAAGAGAGCGTATGCCTGATCAGGTTGAGCAGATCGGTCAGAAGACTGGCAACTCAGCTCTATCTGTCTTTGGTACAGATATAACTCAGTTAGCTCGTAAGAAGAAACTTGACCCACTCATCGGAAGAAGTCGGGAAGTTGAGCGTATGGCAGTTATTCTTGGTCGAAGGACTAAGAATAACCCAGTTCTTATTGGTGAACCAGGTGTCGGTAAGACCGCTATTGTTGAAGGTCTAGCTCAGCGGATTGTCGCCAATCAGGTGCCTGACACTCTAACTGATAAGCGCATCATTCAAATTGACTTAGCGGCGATGATTTCTGGCACTAAGTACCGAGGTGAGTTTGAAGAGCGTTTAACAAAGGTAGTCGATGAGCTAACTAAACAAAAAGATACGATTATCTTTATTGATGAACTTCACTTACTGATGGGAGCAGGTGCCGCAGAGGGCGCGCTAGATGCCGCTAACTTACTGAAACCAGCCCTAGCTCGTGGCGATATTCGCTTGATCGGCGCTACTACAATTGATGAATATAAGAAGCATGTCGAAAAAGACACTGCTCTAGATCGAAGGCTACAGACTATCCTAGTTGAAGAGCCTTCCACTCGCGAGGTAGTCCGAATGCTGCTTGGACTTAAGAAGTCTTACGAAGAACACCACAAGGTATCGATGACTGATGAAGTAGTTGAAAAAGCAGTTGCAATGGCAGATCGCTACATTACCCAACGCTACATGCCAGACAAGGCAATTGATGTGCTTGATGAAGCTGCTTCTCTAGTTAGAGTGTCTCGTGGTCAAGATGACAAAGAAACTCGTGAGATTGAAGCCGAGATTAAAGAACTTGAAGAGAAGATCACTCACGCTGTTGCAGAAGAGAAGTATGATAAGGCTGCTCTATATAAAACTAGAGCCGCTCAGCTTAAGATAAAGCTTGAAGATATCAAGGAAAGTCAGCAAAAGTCTCACCCGGCAGAACTTACTGATGAGGATGTAGCCCGAGCTGTGTCAATCATGGCTGGTATTCCAGTTGGTAACATTCATCGAGACGAAGCGAAGATGCTAATTAAGCTTGAGAAGAAGCTTGGTAAGCGTGTGATCGGACAAAAGGAAGCTATTGAATCTGTTTCTAAGGCTGTTCGCCGTAGTAGGAGCGGTATCGGTACTGGCAAGCGACCGATCGGATCATTTATCTTCATGGGTCCAACCGGAGTCGGTAAGACTGAGATGGCTCGAGTGTTGGCTGAAGAAGTGTTTGGCAGTAAAGAATCTCTAATAAAGATTGATATGAGTGAATTTGCTGAGAGGCATAACGTTAGTCGTCTAGTTGGTTCACCAGCTGGCTACGTTGGCTACGAAGAAGGTGGTCAGTTAACGGATAAGATTCGCCGTCAGCCATATAGCGTAGTGCTGTTTGATGAGATTGAAAAAGCTCATCCAGAAGTGATGAATATGCTGCTTCAAATCCTAGAAGACGGTACCCTGACTGATGCTAGCGGCCGAAAAGTTAGCTTCGCACACTCAGTCATCATCCTAACTTCCAATCTCGGTTCGAATAAGATGCAAAAGACTGCTAGCCTTGGCTTTGAGGCGGTAGGTAAGTCTGAGCGTGATGCAGTTGAGGCTGAGCACAAGGAAAATGCTGCTGCAGCTAAAAAAGAGCTTGAAAAGTTCATGCGTCCAGAGTTGATTAACCGCTTTGATGACATTGTGGTCTTCCATCCACTTGATCGAAAAGAAGTTGGACGAGTCTTTGAGTTATTCATCCGCGACCTTAAGGAGCGTCTAATAACTCAAGGTCTGGGTATTGAAATTACGCCGGCTGCCAAGAAGCTGCTAATCGATAAGGGTTATGACACTAAACTAGGTCTAAGACCACTTAGGCGCGTAATTGAGCATGAGCTAGAGAACCTAATCGCCGATGGAATCTTAAAAGAAGATTTTGAGAAAGGTGATATCATAAAGGTAGGAGCTCAGCGAGGGAAAATCGAAATACATTCTCAAGCTGAATAATACATGCTTAAGCGATTAATACCTTTACTATTCTTAGCTCTGTTAGCAGGCGGAGGGTTCTACCTTGTTAACAATCAACAGGAAATTAGAGATCAGATTACTGTCTCTCGGGTTGAAGTTGACCCAGAGGTTACTCAGCTAGTGATTGATAGTGGTATGAATAAGCGTGGTGTCTTTGTGTACCACGCTGCTACGCCACGCCTAGAGGATGCTGAGAGCTTCAATCAGTCATGTACTCGACAAGAAGAAGGTAGTGCCATTCTAGGTTGCTATGTTAACGATACGATTCATGTCTATGACATTGAAGACGAGCGACTAGCTGGCGTCAAGGAGGTAACCGCTACTCATGAGGCGCTGCATGCCGTTTACGCTCGAACAGATGACGCTGAGAGGATGGAGCTAGCTAATCTACTGGAAGCTGAGTACGAACGAGTTGTTCAAATCGAGCCAGCTCTGCAAGAACGGATGGCGTACTATGAGAGAACTCAGCCAGGTGAACGAATTAATGAACTGCATTCTATTATTGGTACTGAGTTCGTCGGCATATCTCAAGAGCTAGAAGATTACTATAGTCAGTATTTTTCTGATCGGTCAAAAGTAGTTAGTCTTCATCAGCAGTACAAGCATAGCTTCGATACACTACGTGCTCAATCTGAAGCCTTGAAGGCTGAGATCGACCAGTTAGTAGCTCAGATTAATAGTATGACCGAGCAATATAACGCTGGTATAACTAACCTAGGTCGTAGAATTGAGAACTTCAACAGTCGTGCTCAGTCTGGTGATTTTAGTAGTCAGTCGCAATTCGACTCAGAGCGAAATAGTCTCTTAAGCGAAAGTAACCAGCTAGAGGCTTATCGTCAGACGATAGATTATAATATTGGCATTTATAATCAAAAGATAGATCAGTACAACCAAATCAGCGTTGAAACTAACAGTATGTATGAGTCTTTAGACTCTACATTGGAGCCATCGCCTCAGATATAAGGTATAATAGCAACCGTATGGTAAAGCAAAAGCAGCAGTTTGTCTGCCAAAATTGTGGGGCTAAGTATTCTAAGTGGACGGGACGCTGCGATAATTGCGGCGAATGGAACTCTTTAGTTGAGCAAATGCCTCAATCAACCGGCAAGTCAGCTTTGGCTAGGAGTGTAGATTCTGGTCGTGTCTTAAAGGCTGAGCCAATCCATGCAATTGAAGCCGAGGGAGAGTCGACTAGACTCTTAACTGGCTTTAAAGATGTCGATACTGTTTTAGGTGGCGGTATATTACCAGGCGGAGTTTCCCTGGTGGCGGGCCAACCAGGTATCGGTAAAAGTACTCTGCTTCTGCAGATGGCGTGTAACATCTCAAGCCAGCATAACGTCCTATATGTTAGCGGTGAGGAGTCAGCTTATCAGGTTAAGATGAGGGCTGAGCGTCTAGGTGGAGCAGATAATAAAGAGCTCAAGCTCGAATTCGTATCCAGCACCAGTGCTGATGATATTGCGGCAACTATAAGAGAGGGTGCATTTCAGCTAGTGGTAGTCGACTCAATCCAGACTCTTAGTCTTGATGAGATCACTTCGGCGCCAGGTTCTGTTAGTCAGATCACTAACAGTAGCAATGCAATTATCAGGGCTGCAAAAGAAACAGGCACAGCTATTATCTTAGTTGGGCACGTGACTAAAGAAGGTTCGATTGCTGGCCCTAAGGTGCTAGAGCACTTAGTTGACGTTGTCTTGCAGCTTGAAGGTGATCGCTATGGCGGATTTAAGATGCTACGAGCTGTTAAGAACCGTTATGGTTCTACCAGTGAGTCAGCCATCTTTGAGATGGGGCAAAAGGGGATGGAGATCGTTCAGAATCCATCAGCTGTACTACTTGCGGAGCGTCGAGATGACGATGGGTCAGTGGTATTAGCAACGATCGAAGGGTCAAGGGCATTACTAGTGGAAATACAAGCACTAGTTAATCCAACAAGTTTTGGGTATCCAAAAAGAACAGCCAGTGGTTTTGATATTAACCGACTTAATTTATTGATTGCTGTTCTGGAGCGTAGGACAAAACTAACATTAAACGATAAAGATATTTATATTAACGTGGTAGGCGGCATGAAGATCAACGATCCAGCCGCAGACCTTGCTGTATGTATGGCAATCGCCTCAGCAGCCGCCCAGCGCAAATTAGAGACTGGTGTGGTGGTATTTGGTGAAATTGGCCTTGGCGGCGAAGTTCGTTCAGTCATAGGTGTAGATAAGCGAATAGCTGAAGCTAAGAAATTGAGCTTCACTAAAGCGCTAGCGCCAGGTAAGTCAAGTTCAGCTAAGTTTGTTGAGCCGGTTGACAACCTGCGTGACGCACTCAATACATACCTGCAGAAATAGTAGGAGAAAACTATGGAAGAATATTTATTACTCGCACTGACCTTACTAATGGCAGTTGGAGTACTTCAAACAAGCTATTTGGTGTATCGCACCTTTAGGAAAGATAAAAAACATAACAGTAACTCAATCTTTGTAGATACATCTGTACTAATGGATGGTCGCATTCTTGAGGTGGCTAAGGCTGGATTCATTACTGGTGAGCTAGTAATTCCTAGGACAGTTATCGGTGAGCTTCAGCTGCTATCTGATGGTAGTGATAGCAGTCGCCGAACTAGAGCAAGGCATGGTTTAGATGTAGCTCGGGAATTAAGAACTATGGACTCAGTTTCAGCTACTATTCTTCAAGACGGATCAACTGCTCCAGAGGGAGTAGATGAACGGCTGCTAAAGCTAGCTAAGAAGCACGGCGGTGCAATTATGACAATTGATTTTAACCTTAATAAGGTAGCTCAAGTCGAAGATATTAACGTTATGAACATTAACGAGCTAGCGAAAGTTATCCGTGCAGAACACTTACCGGGTGAACGCTATCAATTAGAACTTATTCAAAAGGGTCAAAACCAACAGCAAGCGGTTGGCTACAC
>CAYZJK010000001.1:11836-16917 GCA_964479125.1 uncultured Candidatus Saccharibacteria bacterium | reverse complement strand
TCTTTATCTTCTTCATAAAGATCATCATATTCACCGTCATACACTCCAAAAATTTGACCAATTATATATCCGCCTAGAACCTCTAAGCTTTCATTGCTTTCCTCGACTACGATTTCGTTGAGAAAGGTTAGGAAGTTGTCTCGCTTCTGCTTCATGTGAGTGTCTCTTTAAATCTGATATCTATACTCTTTGTTCGAACCTGGTTCGGTATAGATAATGTATTTGTCAGTTATCTTAAGGCTTTTAATCAATGATTTAAACCTAGCTTTAAGAGCGTTTATCTTATCTATGTCAGGCTGGTTGATGTCAGTAGTTCGATCGGCGCCTAGTCCTGTATATTTAGCTGATCTGTGTTCGGCTGAAGGAATGCTACTTATCTCGTTCCAATCTATCATATCGATGGTCGGTATATAGTTCATAGTCGTAAATATTATTCTACTTACCGCGTCATTAACATCTTTGTTGTTGCCAGAGTGCTCAAGCACCTCTAGGAAGTCTAGTGCTAGTAATAGTTTATCTTGAATTGAAACTACCTGCTTAGCTGTCTGGAAGAGCTCCTTGGTTGTCTCATCAACTTCAGATTCATGAGCTTTAACCGTCGCGTCTGTGAGGTCGATTAATAGCTTCCAGGCGTCTAAGTTGGTGTGATTATTATCCACCATCCAAGAAAGACTCAAAATCATAGCAAGTAAGGGCTCATTCTCCTCATTAACCCACTTTTGCATCTCTATCGGGTAGGTGAGAAGATCGGTAGTTATAGTGGCCTCAATATAGTCTCCAGTTAGCTCTTCTGAAGAGGAGTGTTTGTATTTTTTTAGCCAGTCTGAGCAATGAGCGATTAGCTCGTCCTTAGTCATGTCGTTATTTATTTCAGGTGTATGCATTGGGCTGTATTATACCTTGTGGCTATGTATTCGTGCCAATGTGCAATTAGAGCTAAAGTTAAAACCACCTACCGAAGTAGGTGGGTCTTAGATAGTTTCCTTATTCAGTCCAGCCAACCTTGTGTCCAGAAGAACAGTGTAGCTATCAAAGCTCCATAGGACAGGATTGCTCCTATTACAAGAAGGGTTGTTACTACGAAGGTTGACGAAGATTCCGGGTTAGTCATCTCTCTCATCAGACGGTAAATTACTGTTGCTATCAGTGCGATCAGCAACACGGTAATTACCGGAACATATACAAACAGCGAGAACAGTGAGCCTTCCATGACTCCTCCTAAGGTTGTGTAAGGTGCGGATACTATCATGTAAAACCAAGCATACTATACAACAAATATTATTTTTACGCAACAATATAAATAGACCAGCTGTTTAGGCTGGTCTATGGTTTTATATATTAACGATTAAGACGCTGGCGGAGTCTATCTCTTCATTCGTCTCCGTCGCCGCGATTACTGCCTCTTTCTTCTTCTTTCTTGGTGCCACTGGCCGAGCCTTCGCCGCTATACATAGCTGAGTCAGTTACTGTAGCAGTCACATTGATAGAGTCCGCGTTGTCGAGGTGGTCAACTGTCCGTGAGCCTGAACCGCCGACACCTTGGTCAAGAATAACATTGCCGTTAACCGCAATCTTGAGGTTGCTTAGGCCGTGAGTTCCTTGGCGGAAGTTGGTGGTAATAGTGTACTTGACGCCATCGTGAGACACCTTGACGTCAACCGATGGACTAGCGTCATTACACTTATGTAGGTTGTCTTCTGAAGATGCATCGTATCCGTCAGGTGCGATATAGGTTGGTCGCTTAGTAATTGGATCAGTAGTCTTAGAGACAGTTAGGTCGATACGGGCAGCTGGTGGCGTACAGTCGGTGGCTCGCTTTTTAGATACCTGGTCGAAGGTCATCTTTTCATCAGAACGGCCGGCTGTCCGGCTGTACCATGATGGATAGATGTCTACACGTCCGTTTAGTCTCAGTTCTTGAATACCTTCCGGTCGGGGTATTTCTTGATTAGGCTCCCAGCGACCTTCTGGTTGATAGATCTGGGTGTGAGCATTCAACATATAGTCATGCATGACACGTCTTACGACATCGTTAGCGCTTGATCCAATTGGGCTACCATCGTGATTACCCATCCATACACCAGTTGAAATTACTGGAGAGTAAGACATGAACCACGAGTCCTTAGCCTGACCCTGTCCGTTTTCGGTTGTACCGGTTTTACCAGCGGTCCAGACACCTGGAATATTGAATCCAAATGAGTAAGTCTGGGCGCCAAAGGTTAGCATTCGAGCTTGAGGGTCACTTAGGATATCAGTCACCATGTAAGCTGCCTGAGGGTCGATAACCTGCTTAGGTACTGGATCTTCCCACTTCTTAAGTACTTCATTGCTGTTGTTACGTACTTCGAGGATGTAAGCTAGTGGCTTATAGACACCGTTTCGCCCTAAAGAAGCGAAGGCGTTAGCATGCTGGACTTGCTTAACTGTACAACCACCACCGATAGCAGCTGATAGACCAGCGTTATTGTTTTCAGCACAGTAATCATGATCGCCTAGCTCCTGGGCAACACGTAGTGACTCTTCAACGCCAGCAATGTGCATAGCCTTAACCGCTGGTCGGTTAAGAGAGCTACCTAGACCTTGCCTAATTGTAATGTTGCCGTAAGTCTGGCGAGTATAGTTCTGTAGCGTACATGAACCTTGGAAGCCGGCACAGTATAGACTGTCGATGTTTTCGTCTCGAAGGATAGAACCTGGAGCGTAGTTAACGCCTTCACGCTGCTGGAAGAGTGGAGCAAAGTCGACGATCGGCTTAATACTTGAACCTGGCTCAAGCGGGGAGGTGGTAGCGTTCTGCTGACCATAACCTTCACGGTTCCAGTCGATACTACCAACCATTGCTATAATCTGGCCAGTTTGAACATCAACTGATGAAACAGCTAGGTTGTCAGCGCCGTAGTTTGGCATCATGGCAGCACCGGTAGCGACAGCTGCCTCAGCCATCTCCTGAGCTCTTAGGTCAAGTGTAGTCTTAACTGTTAGACCACCACGACCGACAGTTGCTCGGCCAAGTTCTTTTTCGAGCTGCTTACGGACTTCAAGTACAAACCAAGGAGCTTTCATGCCTTCACTAGAGTCTACTAGCGGCTTAATGTTATCTAGAATTGGATAATCAATCGCCTCTTCATACTCAGCCTGAGTGATCATTTTCTCGTCACGCATGTCAGCTAATACCTTGTGTTGTCGAGCGATTAGAGCCTCGTGTCCAGCTTCGTTATAAGGATCATATAGACCTGGCTGGTTTGGAATACCAGCTAGTAGAGCTGCTTCAGCGACGTTAACGTCTTTAGCAGATTTGCCAAAGTAGGTTTGAGCACCACTTTCAACACCGTTACGACGTCCACCGTATGGAGATTCGTTTAAGTAAAGAGTAAGAAGTTGTTCTTTGTCATACATTCGTTCAACTTCAATTGAAAGAATTACTTCTTTAATCTTTCGAGGAATACCATCAAGACCTCGCTTTTGAGCTTCATCAGCTAAGAAGACCTGCTTAATAAGCTGCTGGGTTAGGGTAGATCCACCTTGCGTACCGCCTGAACTAGTTAGGTTATTGATAGCGGCCCTAGCTAGACCAGAGATACTAATACCATGGTGATCATAGAAGTCTTTGTCTTCAACTGCAATGGTAGCGTTCTTAATGTGATCGCTAATCTCATCACTCTCAACTACCTGCTTGTAGTTACCATCACCCTTATCTTCCCAGAGAAGGTTGTCGTTACGGTCATAATAACGGGTAACTGTTGACTGAACTCGCTTAGCTAGTTCGCTTGGGCGGATAGACTCGATTTCTTTTCGGTAGTAAGCAAATAGGGATCCAGCAGTAATAACGGCTAGTAGGGCGGCTACACCGAAAATTTTACCGGCCATAATAAGGCCGCGCTTGCTAAACCAGTAGCCAAAGAAGCGCTTTGGGTGCATACGGTAAAGTGTGCGTTTAACCGGATGCTTCGGTAACGTAGCTAAATATTCCGCTTTTCTACGAGCGGCTGCATCCTTCTTAGTTTTCCTCCTATGCGATAAGTTAGCATAAAGGCTCATCTTCTTCTTAGAAGTAACTGGTTTCTTCTTACTCATCCCCTAACCCTTATATAAGCGTTGCTTTGAGCCATTATAACAAATTATGCTCATGTCCGTATATGCTTTTCTGGTACAATAAAGGGGTAATAAATATAGAGGAGTGATATGAATTTATCAGATGAGCTTTCGTGGCGCGGTTTTATCAATCAAACTACACTGCCTGACATTACTGTGTTGGACGGTGAGCCTCAGAAGTTCTATCTAGGAGTAGATCCTAGTGCCAAGAGTATGCAAATTGGCAACCTCTCAGTTCTCATGATGGTACGCCATCTTATTAATCACGGCCACCAGGCATACCTATTGGTCGGTGGCGCCACTGGTATGATCGGTGATCCAGATGGCAAGAAAGACGAGCGTGAAGTAAAGCAAGCTGACATCGTTTTAGAAAACGTTGAAGGTATCAGGGGTCAAATGGAGCGTATCTTTGAAGGCTCTCCAATTACCTTAGTTAACAACCATGATTGGTTTAAAGATATTAACTACATTGATTTCCTACACCGAGTCGGTAAGAACGTCTCTATGACCCAGCTACTCGACCGGGACTTTGTTCAGCAGAGAATTGGTGAAGGTGGAGCTGGTATTAGCTACGGAGAGTTTAGCTACGGCCTTATCCAAGGATACGACTTCTACCACTTAAATAAAGAACACGGCATCACACTACAGCTAGCCGGAGCTGACCAGTGGGGTAACGGCATTATTGGTGTGACTCTAGCGCGTAAGTTGAGCGGAGCTGAGGTTCACGTCTTAACTGCACCGCTAGTTATCAATAAGGCTACGGGTGTGAAGTTTGGTAAGAGTGAAGGTGGTGCAGTTTGGTTAGATGCTGATATGACTAGTCCATTTAACTTCTATCAGTTCTGGGTCAATCTAGACGACCTAGGCGTTGAAGACTACATCAAGATCTACACACTACTAGATAAGCCAACTGTTGATGGCATCATGTACGAGCATCAGCAGGATCCATCTAAACGAGTAGCCCAAAAGCGTCTAGCTCTAGAAGTAAC
>CAYZJK010000001.1:0-11736 GCA_964479125.1 uncultured Candidatus Saccharibacteria bacterium | reverse complement strand
AGGTAGTATGCAGCACTTAATTTCGTGGTGGCGCTATGTCGTTCCGAATCAGCCAGCTAAGTTTATAGCTGGCTTTGCTGCCTTTTTAGTCATCGCGCTTTTATTGGTAGCGGCTAACCTATCTCCATACAAGGCACCGCCTAGTGCGGGCCCGGCTCTTTTCTACCAGACAACTGAAACCACCGGTGGCACAATGGTCCGAGTTGAGGTCAAGTCTATAGATAAGAGTGAAGGTAAGCTCGATATTGTTCCACTAGAGGGACAATTTAAGAATCGTCCAGCTGAGGTTGATATTAGATCAGACTTGGCGGCCCAGGTTCAGCCCGGAGATACGATGCTGGTTTGGCAGTCGTATGAAGAGGGGTTGAATGATGCAGTGTCGGACTTCTGGCGTCTAGGTGGTGTGTTGATTTTAGTCGCTATGTTGATAGTCGGCGTATTTATAGTTTCAGGCTACCGGGGCCTCATGGGGTTATATGGATTATTCTTTAGCTTAGGTGTAATTGTTCTTGGCATTATTCCAGCTGTAGCTGACGGGCATAACGCTTTTATGGTCTCAATTCTAGCTGCCTTTGTGATAGCTAGTGTTTCGATGCTGGTGTCTCATGGTCTTGGTAGAAGGGCGAGAGTGGCGGTAATTGCTATATACTTTGCTCTAATCACTGTCGTATTGTTAACACTGCTCGGAGATTGGCTAGGTAAGTTAACTGGTGTGTATGATGAAACATCTAGTCTGCTGTCTTACGGTAACCGGCAGTTTGATCTGCACGGTATCTTACTTGGCGGTATCGTAATCGCCACCCTAGGTCTTCTTGATGATATCGTAATAACCCAGGTGGCCAGTGTAGAGCAGATCAGTAAAGCTAATCCAAAACTTAATACCTTCCAGTTATTTAAACGCGGGTTAAGTGTTGGTAATAGTCATATTGCTTCACTTATCAACACTCTAGCTCTAGCTTACGCTGGAGCCTCGCTGCCAAGTATTCTAGCCTTAACGTATTCGAGTACCGATGGTCATCTGCTTGAGGTGTTGAACGGCGAGTTCTTTGCTCAAGAGATAGTCCGAACGGTAGTTTCAAGCCTAGCTTTAGTCCTGGCTGTACCAATTGCTACTTTCTTAGCTAGTCGTGTCTATTCACAGCCACCCTCTAAACAGGCTATACTAGATATATTCAGACTAAGGAGGGTAACCAATGGAAGTTCAAGAGATACTAGCGGGTCTAAACGGTAATATATCACCGGCCGCTCAAGACAATGTACAAGAATGGTTAGAGCAACCTAAGTACCGCAGCATGCGGGATGAGCTAATTGCATTTCTAGACACCAAGGACTATAAGGCTATCGAAGACGCTTTCTTTACCGTTATACCTTT
This sequence comes from uncultured Candidatus Saccharibacteria bacterium, assembly GCA_964479125.1. GTDB lineage: Bacteria > Patescibacteriota > Saccharimonadia > Saccharimonadales > Saccharimonadaceae > CAYZJK01. The sequence continues at coordinate 10,364 of CAYZJK010000001.1, read as the reverse complement.
CGGTACTGGCGGTCGGCGCGGTATGACTGGTGTCGGTTCGAACCGCATCAACCGAATTACTGTTGGCGAAAGTACTCAGGCGCTATGTGAGTATATTAAAGAGCAGGATGAATCTGCACCTGCTGCTGGTATTGTAATCGCCTACGACACTCGTTTAACCTCCAAAGAACTTAGTCGCTACTCAGCCCAGGTGGCAGCCGCTTCTGGCTTTAAAGTATTTCTATTCGAAGACTTTAGGTCTACGCCAGAGCTTAGCTACGCAGTGCGTTTACTTAAGGCCGCTGCTGGCATAGTTATTACTGCTTCACACAACCCACCAAGTGACAATGGTTTTAAGGCGTATTGGAACGACGGCGCTCAGGTAGTGGCGCCACACGATACCGGTATTCTCGCTAAAGCAGCTGAGATTACTGAGATTCACGCCCAAGACTTTGACGATGCAGTTAAGTCTGGCGCAATCCAGTTAATTGGTGAAGAGGTCGACCACGCTTACTTGCAGGCAGTGGTAGACCAATCTGAATGTGATGATCGCGGCCTTAAGATTGCTTACTCACCGCTTCATGGTACCGGCCAAACTAATACATTAAGGGTTCTAGAGCGAGCTGGGTTTAAGAATATCCTGACGGTAGAAGAGCAGATGGTGCCGGATGGGGAGTTTCCAACCATTCCATCACGTAAGCCTAACCCTGAAGATGAGACTGCTAATAAGATGGCTGTTGATTTGATGCTTGAAAATGATGCTGATATCGCCATCACTAACGACCCAGACGCTGACCGGATTGGTGTAGTAGTTAACCATAAAGGTGAAGCTGTTCAGCTAACTGGTAATCAGTTAGCAGTTCTAGTAGCTGAATACGTCCTTGAGCAAAAGGCATTTAGGCAAGATATTAGTGCTCATGACTATATCGCCAAAACAATTGTCACCACCGATATGCTTGAAGCCGTAGCGACGCGCTATGGAGTGCAAACTCACGGCAACCTCTTGATTGGATTTAAGTATATTGGTGAGCTGATCCGCAACAACGAAGGAACTGAGTCTAACTTTATTCTAGGTGGTGAGGAAAGTTACGGTCTACTCAAGGGCGACTATGCCCGGGATAAGGACGGTGCTGTTGGTGCTTTAATGGCAGCAGAGTATGCCGCTCACCTAAAGCGACAAGATAAAACCCTAGTCGATCGTTTGTTTGAGCTCTACGCTGAGTATGGCCTTTACGTTGAAACACTTGAAAACATCCAGTTCCCAGGTGCTGATGGCTTTGCTAGTATGCAGTCTATTATGGAAACTCTGCGAAACAATCCACCTACCGAGCTGGGTGGCCATAAGGTAACTAGGCTGTTAGATTACAACACTCTAATCGCAAAAGATACGCAGACAGGTGAAGAGGCGGCTATTCCATGCATTAGGGGTAATGTTGTGGCGTTAGAGTTTGGTGATTCACGCCGACGGGTAACCATACGCCCAAGCGGCACCGAGCCAAAACTAAAGCTATATATTCAGTGGTTCGAAGAGTCTGCGGGAAGAACTCCTGAGGAGTTAGTCTCAGCCCGGGATGAACTGCTAAGTTCGCTGGAGGATTTTGCTGGACAAATGTCTGAGCAATTCATGGATAAATGAATCTAAGTCTGTCTTTAAGAGACATTAAGGGAGTGGGGGATAAGACCGGCGCCGCCTTTGAGCGAGCTGGTCTTGTTACCGTTGGAGACTTAATTCACCGTCTGCCGCGAAGGTTCGATGACTACACTGAAAACGTTAAAATTGAAGACTTAACACCTGGTCAGGTGTCTTTTACAGCTAAGGTTGAAAGCGCCTCTAACCGAAGAGTTAGGCGTGGACTCACCCTAACTACGGCTGTACTGACCGATGATACCAGTAAGGTGAAGGCAACTTGGTTTAATCAGGGTTATCGGGTGAAGCAATTAACACCTGGCGAGTGGTTTAAGTTCTCGGGAAAGTTTGAGTTTAACTATAACGCCTATCAACTAACCAACCCTTCAGTCGAAAAGACCGAAGAGCCTAGTAAAGAGCACGACAAGACAGCCCTTGAAGATAGTCATGATATTATCCCAGTCTATAAAAGAATAGCTGACGTAAAACCACAGTTAATTAAGCAGATTATTAAGTCAGTCCGTCCGATGATGGCTTTTTTACCTGAAACTCTGCCCGCATCAGTTATTAAAGAACATAACCTAATCGGACGTAGTGAAGCTTTTCTAGCGATTCACTTTCCTAAAACTAGAGAGGATGTTGAGTTAGCTAAGCGCCGGTTTGGCTTTGAAGAGTTGTTTGAACTGCTCCTGGCGAGTCGGTTAAATAAACTAGAGAACCAGAAGCTAAAGGGCTATCAGATTAAGTTTGATGTTGATGTAATTCGTCGTTTTGTTTCATCTCTGCCATTTGAGTTAACTAATGCTCAGCGGCGAGCAGCTTGGCAGGTATTTCAAGATTTCGAGTCAGAAATTCCAATGAACCGTTTGCTTCAAGGCGATGTTGGATCAGGTAAGACAGTAGTATCCGGACTGGGCGCTCTTCAGGCGGCGCACGCTGGTTATCAGACCGCTTTAATGGCGCCAACTGAGATCTTAGCCTCTCAGCATGCTGAATCATTACGTAAGCTACTAGAACCTTTTGGTGTCGAGGTGGCTCTATTAACCGGACGAGTTAAGGGTGAGGCTAGAAAAGCCGTCTATAAGAGCATTGAAGATGGTCAGGCTAAGGTTGTAGTTGGTACTCATGCTCTTATCCAGGATAAGGTTAACTTCCAGAGGTTAGGTTTTGTAGTGATTGATGAGCAGCACCGTTTTGGTGTCGCACAGCGGCAACGGCTGTTGGATAAATCTGAGCACATGCCTCATCTTCTAGCTATGACCGCAACCCCTATTCCACGTAGTCTTGCCTTAACGGTTTACGGTGAATTAGATATCTCCGTCTTAGATGAGCTACCTAAGGGAAGAAAGCCAATTAAGACTAAGATCTATGCTCCAACTAGTGTAGAGGCGCTTTATGCGACAGTAGATAAAGAAATTGAAGCTGGTCGGCAGGCGTATATTATCTGTAGCTTAATTGATGATAATCCAGAGAATGATACTAAGAGTGTTGAAGCGGAGTATCGCAAGCTTAGAAGCACTATCTTTAGGCACCGTAAGGTAGATATGCTGCACGGTAAAATGAAGCCAGAAGAAAAAGAAGCAGTCATGCAGCGCTTCTCGAAGCATGAGACCGATATATTGATCAGTACGACAGTCGTTGAGGTTGGTGTCGATGTGCCGAACGCTAGCGTAATTGTAATTGAGAATGCTGATCGCTTTGGTTTGAGTCAGCTGCACCAGCTTAGGGGTCGAGTCGGCCGAGGTGGCGAGCAGAGCTACTGTTATTTAGTGATGAGTGACTCATCTAAGCCAACTGACAGGTTAAAGGAGATAGAAAAGTCTAACGATGGATTTTATTTAGCTGAGATTGATCTTAAGCTAAGGGGTCCTGGCGAGATATATGGTACTAGTCAGCATGGCGCGCTCAACCTACAGATCGCTTCACTGACTGACTCTAAACTAGTTGCTGAAGTTCAGTCTAGTGTGCAGCAATTTATACAATCAGGTGAGGATTTGTTACAATATAAGCAATTAGCAAAGAATGTACAGAAATATCAACGACTAACAACTTTAAACTAACAATACATGTATTCAGGAACAACCTTCAGAGTTAAGTCAGGCCGAGTAATGGGCGTCCATCAAAAGATTGACCGAGTAGCTCGCCGCCGACTTAAACCATACATCCCAGCTGGGGTTAACTTTCCTGAAACTAAAAAGATCCTTCACTACGAAGGGTTAAATGGTCCCGACGGTATTAAAAGAAAGTCTCCAGCCAAGGACGAACCTTGGCATTATATTGATCCGAATAATCCAAAAGACACTGCTCTTTTGGATATGATTGATGAACATATCAATAACCTCGGTAAGACTCTTAAGGAAGATGACGTGGAGCGAGCCGCCTTTGAGGCTGCCTGGATGGCTCACGCTATTACCGATGGCCTAACACCGCCACATCACTATCCTCTAGCTAAGAAGCTAGAACAGCTTAGAGGAGGTTTGCCACTTGAAACCAGGACTTCAACCAAAGATAAGCTACTCCTGCCAGGTGAAACTCGCATTAAGCAGCTAGCTAACAACTGGGAATACTGGGGTGCTAAGGGTGTTATGACTACACACCTAGGCTTTGAATTAGGTGTCGCTCTAGCGGTCTCAACTGCTAATCTGAAGCGACATCAGTTCTCCGACGTTGATATTGCAGCTCTTCAGTCTACTTCTTTTAGAGAACTTTATTCTAAGATTATCCAACGAGTTCATGAGATGAATATGTTTAGCGTTTATAAAAAGAACGGCTGGACAGCGAGCCTGGCCACTCAAACTCGCAATGAATTAGTACCGATGATAATCAGGGCTGTTAACCTTGGCTGGTATGCCGGCATAATTAAGTCTCAAGAGAAATAATGCGTATACGCTTAATAGCAGGTAAGTATGGCGGTAGATGGCTAGACTCTCCTCCTGGAAGGGGGACTCATCCAATGAGCGAGCGGATGAGAAATGCTATCTTTAATAAAATACATGACGAGGTAGAGGGGGCTAATGTTCTCGATGCCTATGCAGGAACAGGCGCGGTTGGCCTAGAAGCATTATCAAGAGGCGCTAAGCATGTCGATTTTATTGAGTCTGATCGCATGGCTCAAAAGATTATTAAGAACAACTTTGAACGACTTGGAGTCGATGAGGATGAAGTCAGGCTTTTTAGGACAAGAGTGAAGTCTTTCCTTGGTACGGCAGAGCCAAATACGTACGATTTAATCTTCGTAGATCCTCCGTATCACGAGATAATGATGCACTTTTCCACAGTTGAGAGATTGGTGGGTCTTCTCAAACCAGGCGCGCTTATGGTATTATCAAAGCCAGGTAAGTGTGAGGAGAACGTCGTTAGCAAAGACATTGTTGTGGTGGACAATCGGAGCTATTCAAACGCGACTCTAACATATTACCGGAAGAAGGGCCTCTAGCCCTTCTTTTGTTTTGCAAAAAATAATTATCAGCGGAGAGATAGTCAGAAACACATTAAGATACCAGCCTACTAGCATACTAGTATGATAGTATATATCTATGTACGACTTCGATTCTCTATTAGACTACCTTTCAAGGCTTGAGGGCGATGAGCTCAAGGACTTTATGGTCGGTATTACGACCGAAAACGAGCGAGGTGAGTTTTCGAAGCGATTCCAAATCGTTCTAAGGCTCTTAGATGGCCAGCCGCAGCACAAAATAGCCAAAGACCTTAATGTAGGCATTGCGACCGTCACACGAGGCTCTAAAGAGCTCCAGGGCGGTAGATTCAAAGCCTTGAAGCGACAGCGGATTGATGCTGAGGGCGCGAGAGACAGGTGGCGCAGGTAGCTGCTCGATTAGATGAATCGAGCTTATTCCAATTGTGCTGCGATTAAGTCACTATAGAAAGACACCCATACATTACGTATGGGTGTTGTCGACTATCCCATGTCCCAGACTTCAACCCAGACTGTATCGTCGACTGAAATCTTGGAGAGGTTAATGCCATACTCTTTGTGCGGGAAGTCATTTGCTCTGAACTTGTATAGTGTTGAGTATTGACCTTCTCGCACCAGGCTTGCCGAAGCTTTCCTTACTGCCTCAAGAGGGGTTAAGCTCTTTAGGTCCCAGCAATCGCGTAGAAGAGTGCCTCTAAAGCTATCTTCAAGCGGGTCAAAGCCTCGGCTATAGCTAATAAATACAAAATACCTATACCTGTGCATACGTACCTCCTAGTAGTAGGACGTGTAGATGTGCGGTAGTGGATTCACTACTGAGTATACTTTAGTATATTTATGATTATATGCAAGGATATTTATTGCAGTCCAGTTTGTTGACTAAGTAAAACCAGCCCACACTTTTCATCGAGTGTGGGCTGGTTATCAATTCTAAGGTCAGCATTAGACAGTCTTTTGTCTAACCTATAAGACTACCTTGTTGAGAAAAACTCAAGAAGCGTTCCTAGGACTGTAATTATCATCAGAAAGGTAATCGGCACATGTGTGATAGACCACAGGAAAGCTGCTCGAACTCCATAGCGCATGATGTATAGAAGAGGGCAAATCAGTAGCCCCATAACTAAGGCGAAGACTAGGAAGATTATCAAAGCCTGTGCCATTTGATAGCCCATTTGACTAAGGGTAGCTAAGCTAACTATGACTGCAGTCAGTGTAGCAATGTTACTGACCAGTGAGGTGAGTCCTATTTTCTTAGCTAATTCAATTGGAGTGATTTCGATTGGTTCATTTGCATTTGCCTGTTGATTTTGATTAGACCATTTACTAAAGCTTCTGTTGCCATAGGTGCGTAGTGGGTCCTGGCTGTCTTTATCGTCTTTCTTCTCATTAGCTCGCTTCTTGTTCTTTTTGATTTGCCTAAATGCAATAACCCCAATAATGATTCCGATAAGTGCAGCGATGCCGCCAAATAGTAAGATATCTTTTAGTATCAGGATTGGCTTATTGGTAGCAAACTCTCCCTTGAGCATTAGGGTGTCGCCTGGAATTAGGTTAGATTCACTTTTACTATATGATCCACCGGCCTTGATGGCTCTAGTGTGTCGCCGATCTTCGCGGTAGTAATCTGAGTCGGCGCTAGAGCTTGATGCCCCCATGCCTCTGTTTAGTCCACCAATATAATCTGGGCCGTTTCTTAGTTCAATGGTTGAGTCTGGGGCGTCTTCATAGTCTCGTTCTTGGTCACCCTCTCTTGAGAAGATATTCTTATCAAAGGTTAGTTTGACGGAAGACTCATCAATCGTATTAGTAGATAGGAGGGTTCTAACTTCATAATTGTATTTTCCAAATAAACCTTCAGATACGAAGTCGTCAGTCGTAAATTCTAATAGTAGAGCGCCCTGCTTGCTCGGACTAACCAAGTGAGCTAGCTTGACGGTGTAGTTATTGCCTGACTTGTCTAACTCAAGATCGAGACGGTCAAATTGAGAGGAGGAGCTGGTCGCGCCGCTATAGTAGGGGTAATAGTCTCTAGATCTAGTAAATTCATAATCCTCGTCATATATCGGAGTTTCGACCTGTTCATACTCCAGGCACTGTTTATTCGTATCGTAGAATCTAGAGTTTACGTTTGGTTGACTTTCTCGCCACTGACCAAATGTCTCGTAAGTGATACAGCTTTGATCTTGGGCTTGGCTTTGGGTGTGCCTTGCCATAACCTGACGCACCTTAACGTTATTAAGTTTCACTCCTTCTGGTGCCGTAAACTGGTAGGTCGTTTTGTCGGAGTTATTGTCTGTGTTAACGAACACCAGCCCTGCTTTAACGACCGACTTGCCGTCACTTCTCATGTGAACCTCATAGTTATGCTGCTGATTTATTATCTCGCCCGAATAGGGCATCTGAGCCAGTGCAGTACTAGGTGATATAAATAGCGCCAAGGCGGCAGCTATAAGCAAAAACTTCTTCATTCAAAACCTCAATTACGTTTATGCTTAGCATTATATATTATTAGTCAAGATATTACATTTCAGATACTGAGGTGAAGGACAAATTGTATGGAAGGTATCACATTACTTGTAATAATTCTTATATCTCAGGCTTAATGTTAGTGCTATACTGAGCGCATGAAAGCTAAGAATACTAGTAAAACTAATGTGAAGCGTGATCTTTTATTACTAATAAGCGTGCCGTTAGCCTTAGCTGGGTTGCTAGCGGCGGTAGTATATATACCTCAATCAATGGCAAACCCAACTCAAGACTTTGTTTATCAGTCCTGTGCGAGTTACTGGTGCGAGGAAAACTATAAAGTCAGGAACGGTTCAATCGTTCTGCCAGTCGAAGATAATACCAACGAAGAAGAGAGCGATGATATCTATCCGGATCGGGGCGAGTTAGAGCTCTACGTTTATGATGTGTCTGAGGACTCTTCTAAGCCTATTTCAGAAGAGGAGGCCTTAAAGCTGAGTGTTGATGCCTCAACTAGGTCTAATGAGGGTTACGAGCTAGTTAAAGAGTCTGAATCTGGCGGCCTAATGTTTGGTAATGGTGAATCTAGCTGGGTATTGCAAGATGGTTTATTTCGAAAAAGGGTTAGTCTAGTCGAGGCTCGGCCTTATAGTGATTCAATTAAATTTATTGGATGGGTAGAATAATATGCGCAGCAAAAAAGTAATCATAGGTGAGCTAAAAGAAGCAGTTGTAGCCGGGGTAGTTACTCGTTACGATGTTGATCGAGTATTTGAGTCGGTGGGTGAAGCCAGTCTAAGTACAAGAGATTTAGGCGAGTGGAATGAGCCACGTAAGAACTCGATCATTAGAAGCCTGTTCTATGCAGCAGGCGTTATTTTATTTGCAGCCGTAGTGTCAGTTATTAACCAGACCTGGGAGAATAATTTAATCCTACATATCTTCCTAACAGTCTTCTTAGGCGGCGTTATTTGGGCAGTGGCATATCTATTTGGTAGGGACCGAATGGCAAGCGACATTAGGCATGGTGTAAGCGATGCTTTAATACTCACCGGGTCACTACTGCTGGTCGCTGGTGGATATATTATCATTAATCATTTCGGTAGCTATGGTCGGGTCGACTTTTTTGAGGCTGTACCGGCTTTAGCGGTACTAGCTGCCCTTCACTTTGGTTTCTTTAAGATACTAAAGCGTGACATAGTTTATTTGATTGGCATGCTTCTATCCGTAGCCTCAGTCGGTGCTTTAGTTTACGGCATTTTAGAAGATTCTGATACCGGCCTAAATGTATGGGCACTAACCTTTATTGCTCTAGCTGGGCTATTAGTCTGGGCTACTCATGTAGTGTCTCGCTACTTTAAGTCGGCTGAGCATCTACAAGGTTCGCATGATAAGTTAGCTATCTTCCTATCTTTGTTTACGATGTTCATAGCTAGTTTCGGTGACTGGGCTGGATTCTGGTACCTGTTGCTCGCCATCTCTATCTGTGCTGTTTACTACCTGAGTATCATTAGGAAGCAAAAGATCCTACTCGGGGCGGCGTCTACTTTTCTAGTTTTAACTACCGTGACAGTAGCATTTAGGTATTTCTCAGCCTTTAGTCTGACGGCAAGTCTGATCGTATCAGCGGCCGGTATCCTTCTCGTGGCGGCGCTAGCTACTCAGCTCAACAAGCGCTACTTGAACGATTAGGTTATAAGTATACACTGACCTTTATTGGACAGAGTGGCAAAGTGATGATATTGTACTAGCAGCCTGGTGTACACTCTACCTTTGAAAGAGGTATGATTATGTACGAATTTTGGTGGGTCTTTGCATTTATTGCTGCGACCTGCGCTGTGTTGTACCTGTTGGGATTAGTCGTCAAGAATAAGTTTACTGACGGCAAAGATAGTATGTTCGCATATAATTACGTGCTCTATTTGATTGGAGTATTCTCATCTATTGCTCTGATCTATTCAACTGGCATGTTTTCATAACAATTTAAGATGATTGGCTCGTCCAATCTGTACATCCAGGCCTGCACCTACTTACAGAGTAGGTGCGTTTTTATTTAATTAACAATATCGATAGGTTAAATAATTAAAAATAGATATAGAAATAGTCAAATTAGTTTGCTATAATAACTGATAGTTAATTTCACAGATACACATAAAGTACGCGGATGTGGTGGAATTGGTAGACACGCGTGCCTTAGGAGCACGTGCTTTCGGGCGTGAAGGTTCAAGTCCTTTCATCCGCACCAAGTGAAATTATTTAAAAGGCCGCCCCATTGAGCGGTCTTTTAGTTTTATTATTAATGTTCTGGTTGATAGCAGACGGATAATGAGGGAGTAGTAGAGATGAAGTATTTAATAATAGACGTAAGAGAGCCTAGTGAGTATGAGAGAGGTCATGTAGAGGGTGCAATAAACATTCCTCCGAGCGAGTTGATGGCAGGAGCTGGGAAGCTGAGGGATGTGCCAAAAGATACGCCAATAGTTCTCTACTGTATTAGTGGTGCTAGATCGAATGCTTCAATGCACATTCTTCGACAAATGGGCTATACGGATCTTACTAACGGCATCAACAAGCAGCAAGTCGAAGCTAAGTATATGAAAAATTAAACTTATTTGAAGCGCATATAGATGCGGCAATGAGTTCAGTATACTCAATCGCTAGAGCGGTGAGTAGTCTTAAGGTAGTGATCACCTGCCTTTACGAGTCGAGGTGGAGTAGTAGCGCAACCCCCCTGAATTAGATAGCTAATTCAGGGGTCTTTAATTTTAATTAAATATAGGCTTAATTACTTAACTATCCCCAGGTCAGTATAAAAAGGAAAGTCGTTATTTAGTATTCTTTTCTGTAAGTCTACAT